>NZ_MJWQ01000066.1:0-53512 GCF_001762325.1 Campylobacter sp. BCW_6871
TGTTGTTTTAGATGACACTTAGAATAGTGTTTAAAAAAGAGTTTGTTGCTGGTTAGGGTTTTTTTGTATGAAAAGTAAAATAAATTAAATTTTATTCACACATTCTTTAAAGACTTTTCCACGCTCTGCGTAAGAGTTGAACTGATCTAAACTTGCACAAGCGGGACTTAAAAGAGCCACTTCATTGTCTTTTAAGTGATTTGAAATTTCATTTACAGCTTTAGATAAAACTTCACATTTATAGGCTTTCAAATTCGCTTTTTTTGCATAATCAAGCATTTTTTCGGTACTAATACCTATAGCATAGAGTTCTATATCAAATCCTTTCATAAAATCAAATAAATTGCTAAGATCTACACCCTTATCATCTCCCCCTATGATGAGATGAATTTTTTTCTCTTTATAGCGACTAAGTGCAGCCATTACCGCACTTTCATTTGTAGCTTTAGTGTCATTTACCCAAAGCCTATTTTGACTGTCTTTAAGCTCTTCGAGTTTATTTTTTTCCATTACAAAGCTATTTAAAAGCACATAGCTTAAAGTATCAAGTAGAATTTTTTCTATAGCTAAAGCCATGATAGCATCGAGTAAAAAAGGACTTTTAAAGGAAATTTTTTCCGTATCAATGCCAAATTTAACAGCTAGATCTTTTTCATCTTCATAGCTTATTTTATGAGCTTTTGTTGGAGTATTTGCATAAATTTTAGGCAGTATTGCTACATCACATTCATTCATTCTTTTTAAAACGCTTAGCTTATCTTGAACATAATTATCAAAACTTCCATGCCAAGAAAGATGATCAGGACTTATAGGTAAAAGTGCATAAATTTCAGGTTTAGCTTTATGAGTGTAGTGTAGGGTGAAAGATGAAGTTTCAAGTATCCAAAGTTTTGCATAAGGATCAAGCTCTGCTAAAGGAGTTCCAACATTTCCACCCATAACAGCACCAATGTGTGATAATAAATGTGTAGCCATTTGAGTGGTAGTAGTTTTGCCATTGGTTCCGCTTATCCAAACGGATTTTGGCATGATATCATAAAAAAAGTCATATTCGCTTTGTAAATTTTTTGCTTTTTGAATGAGTTTGTGCTTTGGTGGAAAACCTGGACTAGGAATTTCAATATCGCTTAAATTATCATCAAAATCATTAGGATTTAAAAGTAAATTTCCTAGTGTATCTTTTTTTGTTTCTGTAAAATGATCATCATAGATATCAAAAGGCCCAAATTTATCTACCAAATTTTCAGCAATAGCACGTGTGGTTTTTCCGTATCCAAAAAGTGAAATTTTCATTATCTTAGCTTTATTGATGCAAGTGCAAGTAAATTTGAAAGTAGGGCTATCATCCAAAAACGCACTATAATTTTATTTTCTACCCAGCCAACTTTTTCAAAATGATGATGAATAGGTGCCATTTTAAAGACTCTTTTATTAAAAATTTTAAAACTTCCAACTTGTAAAATTACAGAAACAGTTTCAAGAACAAAAACAAAACCTATGAGTAAAAGTAAAATTTCATTTTTGCTAATGATAGCTAAAAATCCTATGAATCCACCTAAAGCTAAACTTCCGCTATCCCCCATAAAAACCTGCGCAGGATAACAGTTGTACCATAAAAATCCCATTAAAGCACCGATTAATGCAGCGCAAATAATCACCACTTCACCAAGTCCTTGAATTTTTGGCAAAAGTAAATATTCACTATAATTTAAATTTCCGCTCAAATATAAGAATATCCCTAAAGTAGATAAAGAAAAAATACTTGGAACTGTAGCTAAGCCATCAAGTCCATCAGTTAAATTTACAGCATTAGAGCTAGAAATTAAAACCAAAATCCAAAAAGCAATGGCAAAAATTTCCATATCAAAAAGAGGGTGTTTGTAAAAAGGTATAAAAAGTTCCGTGCTAAGCTCTGAACTAAAATATAAAGGTAAGATGCAAATAAGTCCAGCGATGATTTGTGCTAAAAGCTTCATTCTTGGACTAAGTCCTGAATGATTGTCTTTTTTTAGAACTTTGCCTAAATCATCTATAAGCCCTATTAAACAAAAAAGTATCAAACAAAGTAAAGCACTTATAGCAAAAATATTATCAAATTTGATACAAAATAAACTTGCGATTACTGCAGAACTGATGAAAATAAGCCCACCCATGGTTGGAGTATGGCATTTGGTTTTATGAGTTTCTGGGGCGTATTCGTAAATAGGTTGACTAGCATTTTTAGCTTTTGCCCAAGTAATAAATTTAGGCATTAAAAATAAAGACAAACATAAAGCGATAAAAAATGCAAATCCTGCACGCACACTAATATAAGTAAAAAAAGCATAATGACTTAAATCTGAAAGATAATACAAAACCTAGCCTTCTTTTTGGTTTTTAAAAGTTTAATTTTAGTAAAATCTAACCAAAAAAATTCTTATAAAAGAGAGAAAAATGAAGCAAAAATGCGTTTTAATTATTACAGATGGAATAGGGTATAATAAGAATAGTAAGTTTAATGCTTTTGAAGCAGCTAAAAAACCAAGTTATGAAAAGCTTTTTAAGGAAGTCCCAAATTCTTTACTAAAAACGAGTGGTTTAGCTGTAGGTTTGCCAGAAGGACAAATGGGAAATAGTGAAGTAGGGCATATGTGTATAGGCAGTGGGCGTATTATTTATCAAAATTTAGTGCGTATTAATAAAGCCATTGAAAACAAAGAACTTGAAAAAAATGAGAATTTACAAAAACTTTTAGCAAAATGTAAAAGAGTGCATATTATAGGGCTTTATAGCGATGGCGGGGTGCATTCTATGGATACGCATTTTAAAGCCATGCTTGAAATTTGTGCGAAAAATGGCAATGAAGTTTTTGCTCACGCAATCACTGATGGGCGTGATGTAAGTCCAAAAAGTGGCTTAAATTTCATAAAAGATTTAAAAGAATTTTGTGAAAACCTAGGCGTGCATTTTGCTACGCTTTGTGGGCGTTTTTATGCTATGGATAGAGATAAGCGTTGGGATAGGGTGAAAGAATATTATGAGTGCTTGTTAGGTAAGGCTTATAAAGTGCCAAATTTATTAGAATACCTACAAAAATCTTACGATGAAAATATTACTGATGAGTTTATTAAAGCAGCTCAAAATGAGAATTACAAGGGCATGAGAGAAGAAGATGGCATTATCTTTATCAACTTTAGAAATGATAGAATGAAACAACTTGTTGAAGTGTTAAATTCCAAGGATTTTAAAGAGTTTGAACGCGAAAAAATCTTTGAAAATTTACTTACTATGAGTGTTTATGATGATAAATTTAAACTCCCTGTGCTTTTTGAAAAAGAAAAAATTGAAAATACTTTAGCTCAAGTGATTTCTAAAGCAGGACTTAGTCAGCTTCATACCGCAGAAACCGAAAAATATGCTCATGTAACTTTCTTTTTTAATGGCGGAAAAGAAGAGCTTTTGGAAAATGAAACAAGGGTTTTAATCCCAAGCCCCAAGGTAAAAACTTATGATGAAAAACCCCAAATGAGTGCTTTTGAAGTGTGTGATGCAGTGAAAAAAGGCATAGAAAAGGGTGAGGATTTTATAGTGGTAAATTTTGCAAATGGAGATATGGTTGGACATACAGGTGATTTTAATGCTGCTATAAAGGCTGTCGAAGCGGTGGATACTTGTTTGGGCGAGATTATAGAATGTGCAAAAAAGCATGATTATGCTTTTATCATTACAAGTGATCATGGAAATTGCGAGGCTATGCAAGATGAAAAAGGAAATTTGCTTACCAATCACACCACTTTTGATGTTTTTGTTTTTGTGCAAGCAAAGGGAGTTTCAAAGATTAAAGATAATATGGGGCTTAGCAATATCGCTGCAAGCGTGCTTAAAATTTTAGACTTAGAAATTCCAAAAGAAATGAATGAGGCTTTATTTTAGTTTGTTTGCCTTTTTTATAAGAAATTTGTTAAGATTGCAATTTTTAAAATTAAACTTATTAAGGATAGATAATGAAATTTAGTGGAAAAAATGTTTTAATTACTGGAGCAAGTAAGGGAATAGGTGCTTCTATCGCAAAAACTTTGGCGGGTTTTGGACTTAAAGTTTGGATCAATTATCGTTCAAAACCTGAACTTGCAGATGTTTTAAAAGATGAAATTATTGCAAGTGGTGGCGTTGCTGCTGTGATTAAATTTGATGCAAGCAAAGAAGATGAGTTTGAAAACGGTGTAAAAACTATAGTTGAGAGTGATGGAGAATTAAGTTATCTTGTAAATAATGCAGGCGTTACAAATGATAAACTTGCTTTAAGAATGAAATTAGAGGACTTTAGTAGCGTTGTAGATACAAATTTAAGCTCAGCTTTTTTAGGTTGTAGAGAAGCTTTAAAAACCATGAGTAAAAAACGTTTTGGTGCTGTTGTAAATATCGCTTCTATTGTCGGAGAAATGGGTAATGCTGGACAAGTAAATTATTCTGCTAGTAAAGGTGGAATGATAGCTATGACTAAATCTTTTGCTAAAGAAGGAGCAAGTAGAAATTTACGCTTTAACTGTGTAACTCCAGGTTTCATAAAAAGCGATATGACTGAAGTTTTAAGCGATGAAATCAAACAAGCTTATCAAGATAATATCCCTTTAAAACGCTTTGCAGAACCTGAAGAAGTGGCTAATTGTGTAGCATTTTTACTTAGTGATTATGCCTCTTATGTGACAGGCGATGTACTTAAGATCAATGGTGGTTTATATATGTAAGGAAAAATGATGGATTTAAAAGAAATAGCACAATTTTTAGATGATAATGCACCGGCATTTTTAGCCACTTTAGGAACTTGTGGAAATCCTAGAGTGCGTCCTATACAAAGTCCATTGCTTGTGGGAGATAAAATTTATTTTTGCACAGCAAACACAAAAGGACTTTTTAAGCATATAAAAAATTATAATGGTATTGAATTTTGTTCTTGTGCAAAAGATGGGACTTTCTTAAGACTTAGAGCTAATGCAGTTTTTGAACCAAATTTAGAAGTTAAAAAAAAGATGTTTGAAAAATATCCTTATCTTGTAAATCTTTATGAAACTCCGCAAAATTCAAAATTTGAAGTTTTTTATCTCGATAATCTAAGCGCTAGAATGCAATTTATGAATGGAGAATTTAAGCTTTTTAAAGCTTAATGATTTGATAATTTTATTAACTATATATTAATTAAGATAAATATTATCTTAATTAATATTAACTTTTTGTTATTTTTTTAAGGTATAATCATTCCGTTTAATTTGCAAGGAATAGATTATGATATATTGCAAAAATTTTTTAATATTTATTTTATTATATTCATCTATCTTCTTTGATTACTTATCTTATGCTTTTTTATATTTATTAAATTATAAATTTGTTTTTAATCCATTTTATATTGAAAGGAGAGTTTGTTTTTGGATTTTTGGCATGCGGTTATGTAAGATTGACTTACATTAAAAATTATTATTAATTTTTTAAATAAGGAGAATGATATGGGTGAATTTTCTAGAAGAGATTTTATAAAAACAGCCTGTATTAGTGTAGGAGCTTTAGCTGCAAGTTCAAGTGGAGTTTATGCCTTAGATGATTCATCTAAGATGGATAAAGATACAAATTTACCTTCTTGCGATGTTTTAGTAATTGGATCAGGTGGAGCAGGTTTGCGTGCTGCAGCCGCAGTGAGAAAAGAAAATCCAAAATTAAGCGTTGTAGTAGCTACAAAGATGATGCCATCTCGTAACGCAACTTGTATGGCAGAGGGTGGAATTAATGGAGTTACTGATTTTTCTAATGGAGATTCCTATAAATTACATGCTTATGATACTATCAAAGGCGGAGCTTACTTGGTAGATCAAGACGCGGCTTTAAAATTTTGTGAATTAGCTGGAAAGGCTATTTTTAATATGGATTTTATAGGAACCTTGTTTTCAAGAAATGAGCAAGGTGGAGTAGCTCAGCGTTTAATGGGAGGAGCTTCTAAGAAACGCTGTAACTATTCTGCAGATAAAACAGGTCATATTTTAATGCATTCTTGTTTGGATGATGCTATTAGTAGTGGTGTGAAATTTTTAATGGATCATGAGCTTTTGGATATAGGTGTTGTGGATGGAAAATGCGAGGGTGTTGTTTTAAGAGATATACAAAGCGGTGGAATTTATCCTGTGTTATGCAAAGCTTTGGTGATTGCTACAGGGGGATACACAAGGATATTTTATAATAGAACTTCAACTCCTTTTATTGCCACAGGAGATGGTGTGGCAGCTGCTCTTAGAGCAGGACTTGGTTTTGAAGATCCTGAGATGATACAATTTCACCCAACAGGAGTTGCAAATGGTGGAACTCTTATTACAGAAGCGGCGCGCGGTGAAGGGGGATATCTTTTAAATAATCGTGGTGAGCGTTTTATGAAAAATTACCATGAAAAAATGGAGCTTGCACCGCGAGATGTGGTTGCGCGTGCTATAGAAACAGAAATTCGTGAAGGTAGAGGTTATGGCGAGGGACTTGGAGCTTATGTTTTGTGCGATGTACGCCACTTAGGAAAAGAAAAAATTTTAAAAGATTTACCAAAAATTCGTCACACTGCAATGCTTTTTGAAAATATTGATTTAGTAGATACTCCTGTACCTATCCGTCCAACGGCGCATTATTCTATGGGTGGAATTGAAGTGGCTAAATTTGAAGATATGAGTACTAAAATTGCTGGAATTTATGTAGGTGGAGAAGCTTCTTGTATTTCTATACATGGAGCTAATAGACTAGGGGGAAATTCTTTAGCCGATGCAGTTGTAACAGGGCATTTAGCAGGCATTGGTGCAACAAATTATGCTAAAGATGCAAGTTTTGGAAAAGGGGTAAAAACTCATGAACTTGCTCAAAAATGGCTGGCTAGATTTAAAGAAATTACAAATAATGGCGGAAATGGTCAAGAAATGTATGAATTGCGAGAAGAGCTAGGAAGTCAAAATTGGGATAATATGGGGATTTTTAGAACTCAAGAAAAACTCGATCTTCTAGCAAAAAATTTAGAAGATATACAAGCAAGATATGAAAAAATTCGTATTCCAAATCCTAATGAAGTGATGAATACTGCTTTTACAGATTATGTAGAGCTTGGTAATTTGATTTTACTTTCTCGCTGTGCTTGTTTAGCAGCTAGAAATAGACTTGAAAGTCGTGGGGCTCATACTAGAGAAGATTATCCAAAGCGAGATGATAAAAATTTCTTAAAACATAGCATTGTAAATTTAGAAAATGATGAATTAAAACTTAGTTATAAAGATGTCGTGGTAACTGAGTTTTCACTTGATGGAAGGAGAGTACAATGAAAATCATCATAGATCGTTTTAATGGCAAGGAAAAATATGAACAAAGTTATGATATTGATGATAAGGATATACAGGGAAAAACTCTGCTCTCTCTTTTGCTTTTTATCAAAAAAACAAAAGATATTACTTTAAATTTTACCGCCTCTTGTCAATCTGCAATTTGTGGGGCTTGTGCAGTGCGTGTGAATGGGCATTCTTATCTTGCTTGTGATACTAAAATGCAAGATTTGTTAAAAGAATATAATAATCCTTCAAGTATACGCATTTCTCCGCTTGGAAATTTTAGAGTAATTTCTGATTTAATTGTGGATTGGGAGCCTTCTATAGAAAATTTAAGAAAAATTCGTCCTGCCATGGTGGCAAAAAATGAATTTTCAGCGGAAAAGGGCTGTAAACAAAGTCAAGAAGAATTTGATCGTATTAGCAAGCAATGGGATTGTATTTTATGTGGTAGCTGTGCTTCAGAGTGTAATAAATTAGAAGCAGATAGTAGCGATTATATGCAACCTTTTGTTTTTACTCATGCTTGGCGTGCAGCGGCAGACTCTCGAGGTAAGGATCCTATGTTGCATGTAAAACCTAGTGTAATGAATGGACTTTGGCTTTGTGTTCATTGTCAAGAGTGCGCTGATCGTTGTCCAAAGGGTATAAGTTCAGTAAGTGATATAGCAAATTTAAGAGTGATGGCGATTAAAAAAGGTTTAAATGAAGGCTTAGGGCCTGATCATGCTGAAGCTTTTTATAAAGATTTAGTTGAAGGTTCAGGACGCTTGAATGAAATTTATCTTGCTTTGCGTTCCGAGGGTGTTATAGGTTCTATGGGCAAAACAGATATAGCTTTTAAACTTATGCGCGCAGGAAAAATGAATCCTATGCATGTTTTTGGTGAGGATGAAATAGAAGGGCATAAAGATTTGGTTAAAATGATAAAGGCGGCACAAGAAGCTGCTGTTAAGGAGTAAAATATGCAAAAAGAATACGCTTTTTTTCCAGGTTGTGTTTTATCTCAAGCTGCAAAAGAATCTAAAATTTCACTTGAAGCTATTGCACCTATTTTGGGTTGGAAATTAAATGAAATTAAGGGATGGAGTTGTTGTGGGGCTTCTCAAGCGCAGTGTGTTGATCCTATTGCGACTTTGGTAGCTAATGCAAGAAATATTGCTTTAGCAGAAGAGATGAAAATGCCAATGCTTACAACTTGTAGTACTTGTATGCTAACTTTAACTAAAGCAAAAAATACTCTTGATAAGGGTGCAAAAGAACGCATAAATACTTTTTTAGCACAAGGTGGAATGAAATATCAAGGTTCAACACCTATTACAAGTCTTTTGTGGGAGCTTTATGAGGATTTGGATAATTTAAAAAGCAAGGTGAAAAAGCCGCTTTCAAATTTAAAAGTAGCTTTATTTTATGGTTGTCATAGTTTGAGACCTGAAGATGCTTTCGGTAAAAAAGAAAGTTCAACCAATCCAAAAAGTTTTGAAAGTGTAGTAGAAGTTTTAGGGGCTAAAATAGTTCCTTTTGAAAAACGCCTTGATTGTTGTGGTTTTCATGCTTCTTATCCTGCAGAAAAATCTGTGAAAAAAATGTCTAGTCAAATTGTCAATAATGCAAGTGAAAATCAAGCTGATTGTGTTGTAACACCTTGCCCACTTTGTCAAATGCAGCTTGATATCTATCAAGAAAGATTTCAAGATTATACTAATTCTAAAGCAAGATTGCCTATTATTCATTTATCACAATTAGTAGGACTTGCATTAGGACTTTCTAAAGAAATGGTTGGTTTAGATTATAATATTATTGATGCAAGTAAAATTGCATAAAAACATGGGCAAAAAGCCCATGTTTAAAGATTTAATTCCATTCTTAAAGAATGCTCCCAAAAAGCCACTTCTAAGCGTGTTACAGTATGAAAAATTTCGCTGAGTTTTTGGAATTTTTGTGCACTAACACTTGAAGTATAAGAATTAACAAAATCTTCAAATTCTTTAGCTTCATTTTGAAAATTTTCACTTCCATAGGTCAAAATCCATTCCTTGTAAGGATGATCTTTTAAATTTTCATTTTTTAAACGATTTATAATTTCAGCACCTATTTTTGCATAGCCTATAGCGCAAGCACTAAGAGCAACTAATATATCTAAAAAATCTCCATTTTCACCTACGCTTAACATATAACGCGAATAGGCTATATTGACTAAACTTTCATCTTTTATATCGAGTTCATCTGCATTAATGCCAAGAGATAAAATTGCACGATGAAGCTCCATTTCTCCTTCAACTATATAATTTTGAAATTTTATAGCAAAACGAAGTTCTTTTGCGGTATTTGAGTTAAGTGCTAATCTTGCATAACATTTTGCGTAATTAAGCAAATAAATATAATCTTGCTTGAGATAAAAAAGAAAATTTTCTTGCTTTAGGCTTTTATCTTCCAATTTTTTAACAAAATCATGATGTAGATAAGCATTCCAAATTTTTTGATTTTCTTTGATTAAATTAGAGAAAAGCATCATTTTTCCTTTATGTTTTAATATTTTATTTTCAAGTATAATGAAAAACTATAAATATTTTAAGCTTTTTATAGTAAAATACGCTTTATTTTAATTTTTTGAAGGAGAACAAATGGCAACATTTGATGATGTAAAAGCGGTAGTAGTAGAGCAATTAAGTATTGATGCAGATGCAGTTAAAATGGAATCAAAAATTATTGAAGATTTAGGTGCTGATTCTTTAGATGTTGTAGAGCTTATTATGGCTTTAGAAGAAAAATTTGAAGTAGAAATTCCAGATAGTGATGCTGAAAAATTAATTAAAATTGAAGATGTTGTAAATTATATTGACAATCTAAAAAAATAATTTTTTTCTTGCAAGGAGCTTATTCTTGAAAAGAGTTGTAGTTACAGGTATTGGTATGATCAATGCCCTTGGTTTAGATAAAGAAAGTTCATTTAAAGCAATTTGCAATGGAGAAAGCGGAGTAAATAAAATTACTCTTTTTGATGCCACAGACTTTCCTGTTCAAATTGCAGCTGAAGTTAAAAATTTTGATCCATTAGAGGTTGTTGATGGCAAAGAAGTAAAAAAAATTGACCGTTTCATACAACTTGGAATTAAAGCAGCAAGAGAAGCAATGCAGGATGCTGGATTTAGTGAAGAATTAGACAAAGAAGAATTTGGCATTGTTTCGGCTGCTGGTATCGGAGGTTTGCCTAATATAGAAAAAAATTCCATTATTTGTTCCGAGCGAGGTCCGCGTAAAATTTCCCCTTTTTTCATACCTTCAGCACTTGTAAATATGTTAGGAGGTTTGATTTCTATAGAGCATGGACTTAAAGGGCCAAATATTTCTTGTGTTACAGCTTGTGCAGCAGGAACTCATGCTATAGGAGAAGCTTATAAAAGTATAGCTTTGGGAAATGCTAAAAAGATGTTAGTCATAGGTGCAGAAGCTGCGATTTGTCCTGTGGGTATAGGTGGTTTTGCTTCAATGAAAGCTTTATCAACTAGAAATGAAGATCCACAGCATGCTTCAAGACCATTTGACAAAGAAAGAGATGGTTTTGTCATGGGAGAAGGTGCTGGAGCTTTAGTTTTTGAGGAATATGAAGAGGCTAAAAAACGCGGTGCTACAATTTATGCTGAATTAATTGGATTTGGAGAAAGTGCAGATGCGCATCATATTACTTCACCAACTTTAGATGGGCCTTTAAGAGCTATGAAAAAAGCTTTAAATATGGCAGGGAATCCAAAGGTAGATTATATCAATGCACATGGAACTTCAACCCCTGTAAATGACAAAAATGAAACAGCAGCAATTAAAGAGCTTTTTGGCAATAATATCCCGCTTATAAGTTCCACCAAAGGACAAACAGGTCATTGCTTGGGTGCTGCAGGTGCAATTGAAGCAGTTGTTAGTGTTATGGCTTTAAGAGATGGGGTAGTTCCACCTACAATCAATCAGCTTGTAAAAGATGATGAATGTGATCTTGATTATGTTCCAAATATATCAAGAAAAGTAGATTTAAAAGTGGTGATGAGTAATTCTTTTGGTTTTGGTGGCACAAATGGCTGTGTTGTATTTAAAAAAGTAGATTAATATGGCTTCTTATTTAGATTTTGAAAAAAATATTCAGCAAATTGATGAGGACATTATCAATGCTCAGATTAAAGGAGATACTGAAGCTGTATCGATTTTAAAGAAAAATCTTGAAAAAGAAATTTCTAAAACTTATAAGAATTTAAGCGATTTTCAACGTTTGCAATTAGCGCGTCATCCAGATCGCCCTTATGCTCTTGACTATATTGAACTTATTTTAAATGACGCTCACGAAATACATGGTGATCGTGCCTTTAGAGATGATCCTGCTATTGTTTGTTTTATGGGTTATTTAGGAGAGAAAAAAATAATTGTAATTGGTGAGCAAAAAGGACGTGGAACAAAAGATAAAATCGCTAGAAATTTTGGGATGCCACATCCTGAAGGATATCGTAAAGCCTTAAGAGTAGCAAGACTTGCAGAGAAATTTCAAATTCCTATTTTATTTTTAATAGATACTCCAGGTGCTTATCCTGGAATAGGTGCTGAAGAAAGAGGGCAAAGTGAAGCTATCGCTAGAAATTTATATGAATTAAGTGATTTGAAAATACCGACCATTGCTATAGTTATCGGAGAAGGTGGTAGTGGCGGGGCGTTAGCTATAGGGGTTGCAGATAGACTTGCAATGATGAAAAATTCTGTTTTTTCAGTAATTTCTCCTGAAGGTTGTGCTGCAATACTTTGGAATGATCCTGCAAAAAGTGAAGCTGCAACCAAGGCTATGAAGGTAACGGCTGATGATTTAAAATCTCAAGGTTTAATTGATGATGTTATAGATGAGCCTACAAATGGTGCACATCGTAATAAAGAAGCTGCAGCAGTAGCTATTGCTGATTATGTAAAAAAATCTCTAAATGAACTTGAAAATATTGACGTACGAGAACTTTCTGCAAATCGTATGCAGAAAATTTTAAAGCTTGGAGCCTATCAAGAGGCTTAGGCTTTTACTTCGCTTTTTTAAATAATTTTATTATTTATAATTGTTATCAAAATTAAGTTAATTAAAAGTATTCTTTTTTTATACTTCAAAAATGATTTTAAATATCAAAATAATTATTTTTTAAAGGAATTAATTTGACTCAAATTAAAAATATGAAATTTAAAAAAAGTTTACTGTGTTTTTTAATTTTATCTGGAGCTTTGTTAAAAGCAGAAGAAAAATATCAACTTAATGATGTTGTGGTTAGTGCTAGTGGTTTTGAACAAGATTTGGTTGATGCGCCTGCTAGTATTTCTATCATTACAAAAGAAGAGCTTGAAAAAAAGCCAATTAAGGATATAGGGGAGGCTATAGGAGATATTCCAGGTGTAGATGTGACTATGAATAAAACAGGCACTTATGATTTTAGCATACGAGGTTTTGGTAGTTCTTATACTCTAGTTTTAATTGATGGAAAACGTCAAAGTGTTGCAAATGGGTTTTATGATAATGGTTTTAGTGGCAGTGAGTCAGGATATCTACCACCTTTGTCTATGATAGAGCGTATTGAGGTTATACGTGGTCCAGCTTCTACACTTTATGGCAGTGATGCTGTAGGTGGTGTGATAAATATTATCACTAAGAAAAATCCTGATAAGACTGAGGCAAATATAGAATTTAACACTCTTTTACAACAGCACTCTAATCACTATGGCAATGCTGGGGGATTTAATGCTTATGTGGCAACTCCTTTGATTGAAGATACATTATCAATTTCTGCAAGGTTGAAGTATTATGATAAGGCAACTTCTGATTTAAAATGGCCTACACCGGTTTGGAATAGTAGTCAACAAAGACCTGATAATTATCAAATTGCTAGTCATAGTCCAGGTGCTTTTACTAGTTTAGGTTTTGGTTCTAGGCTTAATTGGACAGTAAATGATAAAAATAATATATATTTTGATATAGAACGATATATTAATGAAATTTCAGTGAATTCTACAAGTAGTAGGGCTATTAAAAGCGAAAGACAACTTTTTAAGGATAATATTGTTTTAAATCATGATGGTAACTATGATTTTGGTTCAACTAACTCATATTTACAATATGGTAGTACTAAGGATAAAGAATTACATAGTCAAATTTGGGTAGGAGAAGGTAAGGTTGTTTTACCTTGGAATTTAGGTCAGTACGGTAATTTAGTAAATACCTTTGGTGTAAGGATTGATTATGAGATGTTAAAAAATGATCAAGCAAGCGCAGGTAGTCAAATAAGAGGTAAAAATCTTGATCAAACCACGGTTGCGCTTTATGGGGAAAATGAGTATTTTATAACAGATGATTTGATTTTTACTACAGGTTTACGTTATATTTATAGCGATTTGTTTGATTCTGAATTTACGCCTAGGGTTTATTTGGTTTATCACTTAAATGATAATATAGCCTTTAAAGGAGGTGTTTCAAAAGGCTATAAAACTCCTGCTGCTAAGGAGTTGACAAATGGATATTATAATTATAGCAATGACAATGCTTATTTTGGAAACCCTGACTTAAAACCAGAAGAAAGTATAAATTATGAATTGGGTGTTGATTTTAGGATATTTGATTTTGCACATTATTCTATCACAGGATTTATTACTGATTTTACAAATCAAATCAGTAGTGAAGATTTAACAGGTCTATTAAATGGTATTAATTGCGATGATAATACTTGTACGCGTCCTATTAATCTTGGAAAAACACAGACTAAAGGTGTAGAATTTGCATTTAATACCAAAACTTACAATGGCTTTAGCCTAAATTCAAGTTATACTTTTATGGATAATCACTACAAAGATGGTCAAAAAAATTGGTTTGGTGGTGATAGAATAGAAAATTTACCAAGGCATATAGCAATGTTAAAATTAAACTATGAGCGAGGTAAATTTAGTTCCTATATAAAAACACGAGCAAGACTTGATACTATAGCTAAAGCAAAAGGTGGCGGTAATGGTAGTCTGCCATGGCAAAAATATAAGCCTTTTTATATAGTAGATTTAGTGATAAATTATAAAATTAATAAGCAATCTAGCTTAAGTTTTGCAGTACAAAATCTTTTTGATAAAAATTTCTTTGATCCGCAAGTTACTAAATGGGATGGGGCTAATCCTGCTGGATATGCAAATCGTTATCAAGACTATACAGAAGGAAGGAGTTTTTGGTTGAGTTATAAATATGATTTTTAATTTTTTAAGGCTTTAATCATCTTTATATTTTCAAAAAAGCAAAAATAAAGTACAATGTGAAAAATAAATAAAAGGTTTTATTATGGCGTTTAAAAATTTAAAAGAACTTTCTTTTGAAAAATCAAATTATATTAAGCCTAAGAGATTTGCTTATGAAAGTAATGGTAAGTTTTGTACTTGGGATTTTATAGAATCTAAAGATAGTGTTTCAGTGCTTTTGTATCATAAAGAATTAGAAAGTTTTATTTTTGTACGCCAATTTCGCATACCACTTTGGTATCATCAAATGCATGATAAAGATTAT
Organism: Campylobacter sp. BCW_6871; assembly: GCF_001762325.1. Classification (NCBI taxonomy): domain Bacteria; kingdom Pseudomonadati; phylum Campylobacterota; class Epsilonproteobacteria; order Campylobacterales; family Campylobacteraceae; genus Campylobacter; species Campylobacter sp. BCW_6871. The sequence goes on from NZ_MJWQ01000066.1 coordinate 14,863, forward strand.
GTAAAAGATGATAATATGGGCTATACTATAGAGCTTTGTTCAGGACTTGTAGATAAAAAATTATCTTTAGAGGAAATAGCAAAAGAAGAATGTATAGAAGAACTAGGGTATGCTCCTAGAAATTTAGAAAAAATAGGAGATTTTTATACAGGGTTTGGTTCAGGTGTAAGCAAGCAAAGCTTTTATTTCGCAGAAGTTGATGAAAAAGATAAAATTTCTTCTGGAGGTGGAGTTGGTGATGAAGAGATTGAAGCTGTTTATGTTAAGGTGCAGGATTTTGAAAAAAAATGTAAAAATATGATAAGAACGCCTTTGCTTGATTTTGCTTATATGTGGTTTTTAAAGGAAAAGTGGGGAAAATTAAAGATTATTTAGGTTAAACCTTAAAAAGGTTCAACCTAGGATTTTAATGATCTGACTCATCAAGCATTTCTTTAAATACATTGAAAAGATCAAGCGATGCATTTTCAGCAACTTCACATTTATTAATTATGCTGTGTTGAGTAATATCTTTGCTAATATCTTCTGTATTTGCTATTGTTATAGCATTATTCATATTTTCATGAACTTTTTCATGTGGCTCGTTAATTTTTAAGAAGCTTTTATTTTGTCCAAATCTTTCTTTTCCTGTGCTAGCAAGCCATTTTCCTAAGCGACAAGATGTATGATCGGCTAATTGCTTTCCTGATTTGGAAAAAATTTCTTTATAAGCATTTAGTTTAAAAGCTATATGATCTAATTTTGCTAAAGATACGAAAGCTTCTGAAGCGATACCAACTGCATTTGAATTGGTAGAATGCGCTTCATTTACTAAGTGAGTAAATTTTTCGGAAAAACTCATAATATGAGCATTAGAATCTATAGAAATTTTTTCAACTTGCTCACTTTGAGTATACATTTCATTTGCATTTTGCTTTAGAAGGTTGATATTCATTTCAACTTCTGTGGTTGCTTTTTGTGTTTTTTCAGCTAGTTTTCTTACTTCATCGGCAACAACAGCAAAACCACGCCCATGTTCACCTGCGCGTGCAGCTTCTATAGCAGCGTTAAGAGCTAAAAGATTGGTTTGATCGGAAACATCTTTAATTAAATTGATTACATTAGTAATTTCATCAACACTTCTATGCAATGTTCCTGCAACATCTCTTGTTTTATTGGCTGATTCTGTAATATCCCCTAAGGAAGCATTGATAGAGTTAGCAATATGGTTAAGTTCATCCATTTCAGCAAGAGAAGTTTTAGAATAGCTAGAGATAACTTCTGCCTTATTTACATTTTCTAACATATCGCCTTGAACAATAGTAATATTTTTTAAAACCCCAGTTAATAAAACATTTAAAAGATCTGTTTTAAGTTTAGATTCTAAAGCCGCTTGTTCTAATGATGTAATTTTATTTTTTAATTCTAAATTTTCCGATTGAAATTTTTCAATTTTATGTGCAAGATTTTTATTTTCTTCTTCAAGTTTTTGAAGATCAGAATGGTTTATTTTACTTCCAAACATTGTTTTGCCTTATTTTTTATAATTTGCTAGATATTGGCTAAGTTCATCTTTTACATGAAGCTTTTCTTTTTTTAAGGTTGAAATTTCCATGCTGCTAAGAGAAGTTCTACCTTCTTCTGCATCTTTAATCATGTCATCAAGTTCATTATGACGATCAAATAGTTTATCAAAATGAGCATCTTTACCTTTTAGCTCTGACATTAATTCTCTATATTCATGTAGCATAAACTCTCCTTGTATTAGTGAAATTTAAAATTCATTTAATAAGGTATTTTACACTATTAAAAGATATTTTTGGCTTAAAAAATAATAAACTTAATAATAATTTTTAAATGTGTGTTATATAAGTGATTTATTAAATTTTATTTTTAAATTTGAAATATTAAAATTGAGGAATAAATCCTCAAAATTATTTAGAATTTTGTTTTTTTAGAGTTCTCAGAGTAGAAGCTGCAATTCTCATTTTTCTCGTGGTGCCATCTTCTAAAGTTACACGAACTGTTCTGAGATTAGGTAAAAAGCGTCTTTTTGTTTTATTGTTAGCATGGCTGACATTATTACCCACCATTGGACCCTTGCCTGTGATTTGACATACTCTTGCCATTTTCTTGTCCTTATGAAAATTTTTAAATGGAGATTTTATCAAAATTAAGCTTAAAATATTCCATAATTTATAGTTTTTTTAATATATAAGTCGATAAAATATTATTTATCACATTTATATATAGTTTAAGGTTTTGATCATGTATGTAGCTCCAAGTTTATTGTCTGCAAATTTTTTGAAATTAGAAGAAGAAGTTAAAGCTATTGAAGCTGCAGGTGCGGATCTTTTACATATTGATGTAATGGATGGACACTTTGTCCCAAATTTGACTTTCGGACCTTGCGTGATAGAAAAAATTTCAACTATTAGTAAATTGCCATTAGATGTGCATTTGATGGTTAAAGATGTAAGTAAATTTATAGATCTTTTTATCCCTTTGAAACCAAAATTTATTTCTTTTCATATGGAAAGCGAAGTTCATCCTATAAGACTTTGTGAATATATAAGAAGTCAAGGAATCCATCCTGCTATTGTTTTAAATCCACACACTTCTATTGATTCTATTAAACACATGCTAGAATTTGTAGATATGGTACTTTTAATGAGTGTTAATCCTGGGTTTGGTGGGCAAAAATTTTTACCTTTAGTACATGAAAAAATCAAAGAATTGCGCCAAATGATTGATAAAAAAAATGCTAAAGTTTTTATAGAGGTTGATGGTGGTGTTAATGGTTTAAATGCTAGCGATTTAGAAGAATCCGGAGCTGATATTTTGGTGGCTGGAAGTTATATTTTTTCTTCTAATGATTATAAAACTGCAATTTCATCTTTAAAGCTTGAATTTTGAGTTTACAGCAAATTGATCAGATTATTTCTATATTAAATAAGCAAAGCAAGCCTTATGATTGGGTGATGCAAGAGTTTGCCAAAGTTGAAGAATTAAAAAATTTTGATTTAGATTTGGAAACTTTTGAGCTTTTGGGTTTGGGCTTAACTTTGAATAAAGATAATATTTTTACCCTTAAAACACGCACAACAAAAATTAAAGATGAAATTTTTTGTATAGTAGATATAGAAAGTACTGGCGGCGTAAGTAAGGGGGAAATTTTAGAAATTGGAGCAGCAAAAATTCAAAATTCTAAAGAAATTGGACGCTTTCAAAGTTTTGTTAAAGTAAAAGAAATTCCAGAAAATATAACCGAACTTACGGGTATTACTTATGAGATGGTGGAAAATGCTCCAAGTTTAGCAAAGGTTTTAAGTGATTTTAGACTTTTTTTAAAAGACAGTATTTTTGTAGCGCATAATGTGCGTTTTGATTATAGTTTTATTTCTAAGGCTTTAAATGAGTGTGGTTTTGGCATTTTGCTTAATCGTCGTGTTTGCACTATAGAATTTGCACAATGTTGTATAGAAAGTCCAAAATATAAACTAGAGGTTTTGAAAGAATTTCTGGGCGTGGAAAATACGCATCATAGGGCTTTAGATGATGCTTTAGCAGCTGCTGAAATTTTTAAATATTGCCTTGGAAAACTTCCTTATCATATAAAAACTACAGAAGAACTTATAAATTTTACAAAAACTGCACGCATAAAGCAAAAATAAATATTTAAAGTGTATAATTAAAACATAAATGACGGGAGCTTGTGTAACAGGCTGAGAGTAAGCTAAAAGCTTAGACCGAACCGGATCTGGATAATGCCAGCGTCGGGAAGATTTATAAATTTCAATACTTTAAAAATTTATACTCACCCTTCATTTATCCAAATTTTTTAAAGGATAAATTTATGAAAACTCAAATGAATTATGCCAAAGAAGGTGTTTTTACTAAAGAAATGCAGATTGTTGCACAAAAAGAAAATTTAAGTAAAGATTTTTTGCTTGAAAATATTGCTTGCGGTAAAATTATTATCCCTGCAAATATTAATCATAATAGTCTTGATCCAAATGGTATAGGTTTTGGATTGCGTACTAAGGTTAATGTAAATTTAGGAGTTTCAAATGATTGTGTTGATTATAGCGAGGAAATGAAAAAAGTAGAGCTTGCTCATAAATTTGACATAGAAGCGATTATGGACTTAAGCAATTATGGCAAAACAAGTCGTTTTAGAGATGAGCTTGTTAATGTTTCAAAAGCTATGATAGGAACAGTTCCTGTATATGATGCAGTAGGATTTTTAGAAAAAGATTTAAAACAAATTAATGCCAAAGACTTTTTAGATGTTGTATATCATCATGCTAAAAGTGGGGTTGATTTTATGACAATTCATGCAGGTATTAATTCTCGCGCAGCGCATATTTTTAAACAAAGTAAAAGACTTACAAATATAGTTTCAAGAGGAGGCTCTGTGCTTTATGCTTGGATGATGATGAAAGATGCTGAAAATCCTTTTTTTGAGTATTATGATGATTTGCTTGATATTTGTTTAAAATACGATGTAACTTTATCTTTGGGTGATGCTTTGCGTCCTGGCTCTACCCACGATGCAAGTGATGGGGCACAAATTTCAGAGCTTATAGAATTATCACTCCTTACTCAAAGGGCTTGGGATGTTGGGGTTCAAGTAATGATAGAAGGTCCAGGGCATATGGCTATTAATGAAATAGAGGCAAATATGCAATTAGAAAAGCGTTTATGCAAAGGAGCGCCTTTTTATGTCTTAGGACCTTTGGTAACAGATATTGGCGCAGGGTATGATCATATTAGTGGTGCTATTGGAGGAGCTGTGGCTGCAGCTAGCGGTGCTGATATGCTGTGTTATGTAACACCTGCTGAACACTTAAGACTTCCAAATTTAGAAGATGTTAGAGAGGGTATAGTTGCGACTAAAATTGCAGCTCATGCGGGAGATATAGCTAAACTTCCAAAAGAAAGAGCAAGAGATGATGAGATGAGTAAGGCTAGGCAAGAGATAGATTGGGAGAAAATGTTTAAACTTGCTATTGATGGAGAAAAGGCCAAAAAAATGTTTAATGAGCGTCGTCCTGATGATTTAAACTCATGTTCCATGTGTGGAAAAATGTGTGCAATGAATACTATGAATCAAATTTTAAAAGGCGAAGATGTGAGTTTAGCTTGAATAAACTTTGAGAATAAGATCTATAGAGATACCTTGCTCTCCTCCTTTAAGATTAAGTGGATAATCAAGCTTGATTAAATTATTATAGTTTTTTAGAGCATCAATAAAATCATAAAGTCTTCTAGGATTGTTCATTGTCGCTTTAATGGCTAAGCGGTTTTTTAGATATTTTTCTTGTTTTTCGGGCTTAGTTTCTTGAATTTTTACATTTTGAAAATATTTTTGTAAAAAAATATCAAAATTTCCTATATTAAAATTTTGCTCAAATTGCTCTAAACTTTTGTTGTTTTCGCTTCTTAGAGTTGATATTTTATCTTCACTAAAGTCAAATTTTGATTTAGTGGCTTTTAAGATAGCAAGTTGTGAGTTTTCTCTAAGGTTTGCTTGTTTGTAATTTTTTAATGTCGGTAAAAGTAAAAATAAGATCAAGGCTGTACAAACGCTTATAAAACTTAACGCGCAAATGATAAGCTTTAATAAATCAATTTCTTCTAGGCTTTTATCTTTCATCTACAACTCCTGGAATTTGTTTACTAATACTAACAAAACGATACCACCCATTATCTAAGCGATAATAGGTTGTATAGCTTTGATCAAAGATGCTTTTTAAAGGGGTTTCTAAAAGTAGAGTAAACATTTCTCTTGTAGGAGTGACTCCGATAAGTTTTAAGGAATATTCGTCTTGTTCAACACTTTCAAGAGTAATATTATCAGTTTTTACAATAATATCAAATAGATTTCTTAAGCTTTCTTTAATAATTTGATTTTGAGTGTTAAAATTTTTCGCTATTTGGCTTTGATCAAATAAAATTTCATAAAGCATTTCATTTTGCTTAGTTTGATTTTGAAGCACTATAACTTGTTGTTTTTCATCATCGATAGAGCTATTGATTAATGCAATTTTTATTGTATATGTAAAATATACTAGCAAGATAAATAATATACTAAAACCAAAAAGTCCTAGCCAAATTTTATCAAAGAGCGTGAAAATAGGTTTTTTTCTTGGCTGTATGAAGCTATAAGTCATTTAAGCTCCTTTTGCATCAATTCTATCATAAGATCTAAGGTGTTGATTTGTTTCGTTTTTATCTCTAAAAAAGTTTCACTTTCTAAAAAATCAATAGCACTTATGTTAATATCTGATTCGCTATATAATAAAATACCATTGATAAATACCCCAGCATATTTATCATCATTATAAAATTTTTCAATGCTCGTAATAATATAACGACAAAGTTCCATATCATTGCTAAATTGATTTAATTCATCAAGATTAAAATTATCATTATTATCCAAAGTTTCAAGATTATTTTCTTGATCAAGTAGGTCAAATTTACTATTTAAGGCTTCATTGAAGTTATCTAAGGTAACTTCGGTATCATCGTTGTTGTTTTCAATTTCTTGATTATCTTCTGATGGAAGTTCAAGCTCTAAACCTAATTCTTGCTCAAATATTTTAAAATCACCGTACAAGATAGTATTGCCTTTGGCAACAATAATTGCCAAAAGATGTCCTTGCTTAAATCCATAAAGTAAATTTTGATCATCAGGCTGTTTTTCTTTTTGTATATTGTAGTAAAGAAGAGCAAAAGGGGAATATAAAAAATCTAAACCTCTATATTCTTCAAAAAGCTCGCTATAATATTCCACATGTTCGGTAGCTGTATAAACAAGGGCATTATTAAACAAAATATGCTGTAAGCTGATTTTTCCTATATTAAAGTGCTCACAATCTTGAATATTTGTACTAGGTATTAATCCTTGTTCTTTGGCGTCTAAAAATAAAGCAGTGTGGTAAAATAAGAAATGCTTGCTTAAATTTTTTATGTATTCTAATAAATTTTCACTTTTATCAAAAGTTTTTTCATTGCTACTGATTAGTTTATTTCCTCTGTAAATAGAAGCTTTTACAATATTTTTTTTATCTTCTAAAATAATACTAATAAAAAGTTGTGGAAATATTTTTTTAAGTAAAAATAACATTTCATTCCTTGAATTGATCAGCTAAGCTAATTTTATCAAATTGTTCCATTAGAAATTCTTTAGCTTTTTCTTTATCTAAAGATAAAATATCCAAAGGTTCACTTAGACTATAAGTAATCTTACTAAAAGGTTTTGGCAAGATCATCTTATCCCAACTTTTAAATTCCCAAAAACGATTTGCTTCATAGTTTAAAATTCTTATCTTTAGTTCTTTTTTTTGAGCCAAAATGATAGAACCATCTGAAATACTATGATAAGGCCCTCGTGGACCATCGGGCGTGATAACTATATCGTCATTTTGTTCTAAAACTTTAAATGCAGCTCTAAGTGCACTGCTAGCACCCCTTGAAGTGCTTCCTCTTACAGTATCAAGACCGAAAAGCTTGATGATTTTTGCAATTTGCTCTCCATCTTTATGGTGAGAGATCATGACATAGGCTTTTTTATTTTTTTGCCTATAATGTCTAAACGCAAAAGGCATAAGTGCTAATTTTCCATGCCAAAAAAGTATCACACCAGCTTTACGGTCAACTCTTTCACCTTTATAGTGCTTTTTACAGCTTAAAAAAATAAGCCATTGCAAGATGAAAATTATATATGTTAAGCAATGGATTTTAAACGATTTCCCCATATAAAACCATACGCTTTGCATTAGTTATTTTTACTTCTTTAAATTGCCCTAAAAGTTCTTCGCTACCTTCAACTTGAACTAAAAAATTATTATCTGTTCTTCCAGCAATGCTATTGCCTGCTCTTAATTCTTCAAATAAAACTTTAAAAGTTTTATTTTCTTGTTTTTTTACAATTTCATCTAAAATTTCACTATGACGATTTTGTAAGGTGCTAAGTCTTCTTGAAGCTGTTTCTTCATCGATTTGATTAGGCATGGTTGCAGCTTTTGTTAAAGGGCGTTTGGAGTATTTAAAAGAAAAAATTTGCTCAAAACGCACTTTTTCCAAAACATCCATAGTTTCTTCAAAATCTTTTTCACTTTCCCCTGGAAAAGCTACAATAATGTCTGTAGAAATGCTAACATTTGGACAAAGTTCTCTAAGTTTTAAAGCTCTATTTAAATACCATTCTTTAGTATAGCCACGCTTCATAGCTTTTAAAATTTCACTTGAGCCACTTTGTAAAGGCATATGCATGGATTTGCAAACTTTTGGATTATTGGCAAAAACTTTTAAAAATTTATCATCCATGTGCAAAGGATGTGGACTTGTAAAGCGAATGCGCTCCAAACCTTCTATAGTGCTAAGTTCTTCTAAAAGATCTGAAAAGTCCATTTTTTTATGTTCATTTCTAAATCTTTTGCCGTAGTTATTGACATTTTGTCCTAGCAAGAAAATCTCTTTAGCGCCTTTTTCAACGGCTTTTTGAGCTTCTTTGTAGATGATGTTAAAAGGTATGGAAATTTCATCTCCTCTAGTATGTGGTACTATACAATAAGTGCAGTGTTTATCACAACCTATGGAGATATTAATATAGGATTTATAAATACTATTTCGAAAATCTGCAAAAGCAAATTCACTTTCATCATAGTCTATGTCCACGCCCATAAATTTTGGAGTTTTTATAGCTTGAGTGATTTTGGAAATATTTCTTGCCCCTAGAACAAAATCCACATAAGGAGCACGTTTGAAAATTTCATTTCCCAAATGCGATGCAGTACATCCACAAACTCCTATTTTAGCACCTTCTTTTTTAACTTTTTCAAAGCCACCCACTTCTGAGAAAAGTTTATGCACAGGTTTTTCACGCACTGAACAGGTATTAATAAGAATAAGATCTGCTTCTTTGATATCTTCTGTTAGTGCGTAATTTTCTTTTTGTGTTAATTCTGCGATCATATGCTCAGAATCTCTGACATTCATCGCACAACCTAAAGTTTGAATAAAAAGTTTTTTAGCACTCAAAGAATATGTACCTCATACATAAAATCATTATCATCAAGTCCGTATTTTACGGTTCTATGATAAATGCTTACTCCTTTTTTTTCAAAATGATTTACAAGGGCAATGAGTTGTTTGTGTGTATTATCTTTATCAAAATAAAAAAACTTTTGTCCTTCTTTTTCTATAGCCTCTTCGATTTTTTCTAGGCTAATATTTTTAGGTTTTTCATTAATCAAAGTTCTTGCCAATTTTAATTCCATAGCTAAATCCTTAAGAATTTTCATTTTAATCTGTAATTTTAGCAAATTTTACTTTTAATTAAACTTATTAAGGATATAATTTTTACCTACATTATTTAAATTTCCCACAAAAAAGGTTTTATAAAATATGGAAAAGATAGCAGATATTATCGAATCTATTGCTAATGAAAAAAATTTAAACTTAGAGAATGTAAGAGAAAAGGTAGCTACCGCTTTAATCAATACTGCAAAAAGAATTTATGGACAAGAATATGAGTTTTTTGTGGATCCTAAAAATTTAAATCTTTATCAAAAAATTACCATAGTAGCAGATAATGACGAGAGATTACAAAATAAAAGTGAGAGTTTTATCGCGTTAAGTAAGGCAAAATCAGAAGCTCCAGATGTTGAAATAGGAGATGAATTAACCTATGAATGTTCTTTGGAAAATTTAGGAAGAACTGCGGTAAATACCTTACATAAAGAACTTGAATATCATATACAAAAATTATTAGAACAAACTATTTTTGAAAAATATAAAAACAAAGTAGGGCAAATGGTTTTTGGTACAGTTGTTAGAGTGGATAATGAAGAAAATACTTTTATTGAAATAGATGAATTAAGAGCTTTTTTACCGAGAAAAAATCGCATTAAAGGGGAAAAGTTTAAAATAGGTGATGTGGTAAAAGCTGTGATACGCCGTGTTTATACAGATAAGGGTATTAAAATCGAGCTTAGTCGTACAAGTCCTAAATTTTTAGAATGTTTACTTGAAGCTGAGGTTCCAGAAATCAAAGATGGTTATGTCAATATTATAGGATGTGCTAGAATTCCAGGTGAAAGAGCAAAAATCATTCTTCAGGCCAATGGAGCAAATATCGATCCTGTAGGCGCTACAGTAGGTGTTAAAGGTGTAAGAATTAATGCAGTAAGCAAAGAGCTTCATAATGAAAATATTGATTGTATAGAATTTACAAATGAGAGTGAAATTTTAATTTCTCGTGCCTTGGCTCCTGCTATTGTAAATTCTGTAAAAATTGAAGATAAAAAAGCTATTGTAAGTTTAAATAGCGAACAAAAAAGTAAAGCTATAGGAAAAAATGGTATTAATATTCGCCTTGCTTCTATGTTAAGTGGTTATGAAATAGAGCTCAATGAATTAAGTTCATCGCAGCTAAATAATGCCATCAGTAATGAAGAAGCAATGAAAAATCTTCAAGATTTGTTTAAAATTTAAAATATTTGTGAATTTTCACAAATATTTTTTATAAAACCACTTCCAATAAAATGCCGCAAAGATAAAAATCATACCCAATAAACCTGTAATCAGTTCTAAACTCAAGCCTATTTCAAATAAAAAGCCCATAAGCATTGAAATAATAGCGCTAAAACTAAGATAAATCATATCTGTATAAGCGATCACTCTACCATGATATTCTTTGTCAGCATTTTTTTGTATCATGGTGTAGGTATAAGCCCAAAGTGCTGAGGTAAAAAAACCTGCACCAATTAAACCTAAAAAAGAAATATAAAAATTAAATTGAGTTAAAGCCCAAAGTATAATACCTAAGCCTTGACCAAGATACATGTAAAATAAATTTTTATCATTAATAAATTTGCTTAAAACCATAGGTCCTATAGCTAAAGAACAAGCACGTACTGCATTTAAAAACCCTATTACTAAAGCAGCGGATAAAACTTCTTTGTATTGATGTTGTGCTAAAAGCGTAACCAAGGTTTCATAAGCAGTTAAACCTATAAAAGCATGAAGCAAGATAAGATGAAAAATTATCTTATTGTTTAAAACATAGAAAAATCCTTCTTTTATCATGGTAAAAAAGCGATTTTGTGTTTTTTGATGAAAATCAGGAATACTTAATCTTACTAAAAAAGAAATGCCTATGAGTATAAGCACACAGTCAAATAAAAAAGCGGTTTTAACTCCTAGAAAATAAATAAAAATTCCCGCACTTGCCATACCTGCTGTATAAGAAATCGCCCAAATGACACTGTGCATTTCATTAGCGAGTTTAAGTTCTTGAGGGGTTAAAATTTTAGCCAATAAACTCATTTCAGCTTGAAAATAAATCGAAGCAACGCAAAGTCTTATGAAGATTAAAATAAACAAAAGCCAAAGCATGCTAAGACTTGTGACGAAAATAAGACAAAAAATAGAAATTAATTCTATGCTAATCATACTGAGTAAAAGTTTTTTAGGTTTATTTTTCTCTACTATGACGCCATTAATAGGAGCAAGCAAAACTCCAGGTAAAAAAGCAAGCATAGCACTTGTAGCTGTTGCCCAAGTAGGAGCATTAAGCTCAACCAAAAGGGTAAAAACTCCTGTTTGAGAAAACCATGCTCCAAAATATACTATAAACTGAACCGAAGCTAATATTCTGATATTTTTATTATTTTTTAATAGTTCAATGTAATTCATAAGCGAAACTATAGCATAATTTATATTTTAAATGCTATAATTATTTTAATTATGTAAAAAACAAGGAAAAATTTTGAAAAGACTGGATAAAAAAGAAGCTTTAGATTTATTATATCATGCGAGTTTAACGGAACTTGGAGAAATGGCTTATAAAAGAAAATTAGAACTTCATCCTGAAAAAATCACCACTTTTGTTGTGGATAGAAATATTAATTATACCAATGTTTGTTGTATTGATTGTTCTTTTTGCGCTTTTTATCGCCATCATAAAGAAGATGATGCTTATATTTTAAGCTTTGAAGAGATAGGCAAAAAGATAGAAGAGCTTGAAGCTATCGGGGGAACACAAATTCTTTTTCAAGGCGGGGTGCACCCAAAATTAAAAATAGAATGGTATGAAGAATTAGTTTCTTGGATAAAAGAACATTATCCAAATATCACTGTGCATGGTTTTTCAGCAGTTGAAATCGCTTATATTGCAAAAGCATCTAAAATTTCAATCACTGAAGTGTTAAAAAGATTACAAGCTAAGGGTTTATTTTCTATACCAGGAGCGGGAGCTGAGGTGCTAAGTGATAGGGTGCGTGATATTATCGCACCCAATAAATGCGATACAGCTACTTGGTTAGAAGTACATCGCCAAGCTCATAAAATCGGTATGAAAAGTACAGCTACCATGATGTTTGGAACGGTTGAAAATGATGAAGAAATCATCGATCATTTTGAACATTTAAGAAAATTACAAGATGAAACAGGTGGTTTTAGAGCTTTTATTTTATGGAGCTTTCAAAGTGATAATACTGCTTTAATCCAAAAACATCCAGAGATTATGAAACAAAGTTCTAACAAGTATTTAAGACTTTTAGCTTTAGCAAGACTTTATTTAGATAATTTTAAAAATTTACAAAGTTCTTGGGTAACTCAAGGCTCACTTATAGGCCAGCTTGCTTTAAAATTTGGGGCCAATGATTTAGGCTCAACTATGATGGAAGAAAATGTAGTAAGTGCTGCAGGAGCAAGTTATAGAATGAATCAAGATGAGATGATAAGGCTGATTAGAAGTTTAGGTGAAAATCCAGCTAAACGCAATACCGCTTATGAAATTTTAGAAAGGTTTTAATGCAGTATTTAGAGAGTAGGGGTGTTAAAATCCCTTTTATTTTTGAAAAAAATTCTGATTTTCCCATTGTTGTTTTAAAGCTTGTTTTTAGAAATTGCGCTAGAAGTTATGATGAAATAGCAGGCTTAGCTAAGATGTTTTCACGTATTTTAAATGAAGGCGTGGATGATAAATTTTTTAAGGATTTAGAATTTAGAGCGATAAATTTAGAGGCAAGTAGTGGTTTTGAAAGCTTGGAAATCAATCTTTCTTGCTTGAAAGAAAATTTTGATTTTGCTTTAAAGAGTTTAGAAAAATTGCTTTTAAAACCAAGAATAGAAGAAAAAACTTTGCAAAAATTAAAAATCAATGCCTTAGGTGAGCTCGCGAGTAAAAATAGTGATTTTGATTATTTAGCAAAAAATTTACTCAATGCTCAAATTTTTAAATGTAAAGAATTTCAAAGTCCAAATGATGGAGATGAAAAAAGTATAGAAACTTTGTCTTTAAAAGATTTGCAAAATTTTTATAAAAATTTTATCCATCTTAGTGATTTGGTTGTGATTTTAGGAGGAGATTTAGAAGAAAAACAAGCCAAGGAAGATCTTTTAAAACTCTTATCAAAACTTCAAATAGGTAAAAAAAATACTCCAAAAAAATATGAGTTAAGCAAAAACATCAAAGATGAAATTTTGGTACGCCCAGAAAGTGAACAAGCTTATATTTATTTTGCTACGCCTTTTTTTGCTGATTTTAAAGATAAGGATTTATATCTTGCAAAAATTGCTTTATTTGTTCTAGGGCAAGGAGGATTTGGTTCAAGGATTATGGAAGAAATTCGCGTTAAAAGAGGTCTTGCATACTCAGCTTATGCTATGCTTGATATGAATATGTCTTTTTCTAGAGTTTTTGGATATTTACAAACTAAAAATGAAAGCGCTAAAGAAGCTAAGAAAATCGTAAAAGAGCTCTTTGAAGATTTTATAAAAAATGGCATGACTCAAAACGAACTTGATCAAGCTAAAAATTTTCTCATAGGATCAACTCCTTTGCGTTATGAAAGCTTAAGTAAGCGTTTATCTATAGCCTTTAATGAATTTTATCAAGGTTTAAATTTGGGATATTATAAAGAAGAATTAAAACTTATGGAAAAGGTTAAGCTTGAAACCATAAATGCTTATATTAAAAAACATCAAGAACTTTTAAATATAAGTTTTGCAAGCATACAAAATGAAAATTAAAGAAAGTGATTTTGAATTTTTTAAAAAATTAAAAATTAGAAGTGCTATTGATTTAGCGCTTCTTTTACCTAAAAAAATTGAAAATTTAAATCCAAGTAAAAATCCTAAAGAAAATGAAATTTGCACCCAAAAAATCACTATAAAAAGCGTTAGTTCAAGAAAAAATCAACTTTTTGGTTTAGGTTTTTGTGAAGAATGGCAAGAAAATATTTCTTTTGTATTTTTTCATCCTAGAGCTTGGCATTTTGGGGTTTGCAAGGTAGGAAAAGAGCTTGTTTTTAATGCTAAACTCTCGCGTTTTAATCACACTTGGCAATTTAACAATCCTAAAATTTTAACTTCTTTTGAGGGTTTTAGTCCAAAGTATCAAATTTTAGGTTTAAAAGATACAAAAATTGCCGCTTTTATACATAAATATCTTAATTATGAAAATTTAAAAGAAAGTGGCATAGAGGATAAATATATACATTTTCTTTTAAATTTACATGCTTATGATGAAAAAAGTTTTTTTATGTTTGAAAATTTGCAAAATTTTAGCAAAGATTTAAAATATATAGAAATATATAATTTTTTAAAGCGTTTAAAAGCTAAACAAACGCATTTTAAAGCTCATCAAATCAATGTTTTTAATATAGCTAATTGGCTTAAAGATTTGCCTTTTTCTCTTACTAAAGATCAGCTTAACGCCTTAAAAGACATAGAAAAAGATTTACACTCAAAAGAAGCTAAAAGGCGTGTGATTATGGGTGATGTGGGGTGTGGTAAAACCTTGGTTTTACTCGGTGCTGCTTTGATGGTTTATCCTAAGCAGGCTATTTTAATGGCACCTACTAGTATTTTAGCGTATCAGCTTTATGAAGAGGCTAAGAAATTTTTGCCTGATTTTATGAATATTTTGTTTATTAAAGGGGGCAAAAAAGAAAAAGATTTAGAACAAAATATTCAAAAAGCAAATCTTATTATAGGCACTCATGCTTTAATTCATTTAGAAAGCCATAATGCCGTACTTGTAATGATAGATGAACAACATCGTTTTGGATCAGCTCAGCGTGAGAAAATTCATTCTTTAAATAAGCAAGAATTTGCCCCTCATTTTATACAGTTTTCGGCTACACCTATTCCAAGAACTTTAAGCATGATACAATCTGAACTTTTAAATTTTAGTTTTATTAAACAAATGCCTTTTAAAAAAGATATTACAACTTATTGTATACAAAATGAAGGTTTTTCTAAGCTTAGCGAGAAGATCAAAGAAGAAATTTCTAAAAATCATCAAATTATCATTATTTATCCCTTAGTGAGTGCTAGTGATAATATTCCTTATCTTTCTTTGGAGCAGGCTAGGGGGTATTGGCAGAGTCATTATGAAAAAGTTTTTGTAACTCATGGAAAAGATAAACAAAAAGATGAAATTTTAGAGCGTTTTAGAGATGAGGGAAATATTTTATTAAGCACTACAGTGGTGGAAGTGGGCATTTCTTTGCCAAGATTGAGTATGATAGTGATTGTAGGAGCGGAACGTTTAGGACTTGCTACCTTGCATCAACTTCGTGGTCGTGTAGGTCGTGTAGGGCTTAAAAGTACTTGTTATCTTTATACTAAGCTTAAAGAAATTCCAAGTCGTTTAAAAGACTTTGCTAGTACTTTAGATGGGTTTAAAATAGCAGAGCTTGATCTTAAAAATCGTTTGAGTGGAGATTTGCTCGATGGTTTTATGCAACATGGAAATGAGTTTAAATTTTTTGATTTTTCTAAGGATGAGGAGATTTTAGAAAAGGTAAAAAAAGATTTGGCAAAAAAATTGCCAAATTAATGTCCACCATACTTATAAAGCATATTTTGAAAATGTGAAGCTATCATTTGTGCACGCTGTAAAATGACATTTTTCATTTCTTCATTATAAACCATATTTAAACTTTCTTCAAAAAGTCCTAGCCAAACTTCAAAAAATTCTTGAGGAAAAGGAGGTAGATCTAGATGCTTTTTTAAGGGTTGTCCATTATAATCACCTTCTCCTAAAAGCATACCTGCCCAAAAATTTCCTATTTTTGCTTTATGTTCTTTCCATTCTTCATCACTTGTTCCAATAGCATTGTTAAAAATAGGACCTAAATCTTTATCTTTTCTAACTTTTTCATAAAATATTTCCATGAGTTTTGCTATGCTTTCTTGATTAATTGTTTCAAATTTCATATAAGCCTTTCTTAAATGTTAATTTTATGGCGTTAATATAGCAAAAATAAGATAAATTAAATTTAACATAAGTTAAGAATGGAAAATGTATATAATGAAAGATTATTTAGAACTTTTATCTAGTGTAGGAAAATTAAAAAAATTTCAAAAAAATAGTATTTTATTTTATGAGGGCGAAGAGGCTAAAAAATTTTTTATTTTACTTAAGGGAAAAATACGCATTTATAAAAGTACAGCAAGCGATAAAGAAATTACTTTGCATTATTTTAATCCTCCAAATTTTATAGCAGAAATGCCTGCTTTTAAAAAATTAAATTATCCTGCTAATGCTATTTTTGAAGAAGATGGAGAAATTTTGGAAATTGATTTTATTAATTTTCAAAATTTATGCAGTGAAAATAAAGAATTCAATTTTTTACTTATCAGTTCACTTTTTGATAAAATTAAAATTTTAGAAAAGAAATTATCTCAAAATGCATTAGATTTAAGGACGAGATTATTAAAGTATCTTTTGGAAAATGAAAAAAATTTAGATACAATTTCACAAAAACAAATTGCAATTGATTTAAATGTTAGAGCACAATCTTTATCTCGAGTGTTAAAAGAGCTTAAAATTTCAGAACTTATTGATACAAAAAAAGGTAGAATTGAAATTTTAAATAAAGATATGATCATGAAAGAACTTTGGTAAAAATTTAAGGTAGAGAATGGATTTTGATTTTATATTAGTTCAAGCTCCTGCTTTTTTAACGGCTGCTTGGCTTACGATAAAACTAAGCTTTTTTGGAATTATTTTTTCTTTGATAATAGGCTTGTTTTGCATTTTAATGAGTTATTTTAAAATAAAAATTTTAGAAAATATTTGCAAGCTTTATATAGAGTTTTCAAGAAATACGCCTTTATTAATTCAACTTTTTTTCTTATATTATGCTTTACCTAAATTTAATATACATTTAGAGCAAATTCCACCGCTTGATTTGATTTGCTTAAGCGTAGAAGAAACTTTAAGGCCTTCTTTTGCTTGTGCTATAGTAGGACTTAGTTTTTTAGGAGGTTCTTATATGGCCGAGAGTTTAAGAGCGGGATTTGAAGCCATAAGAAAACAGCAGTTTGAAGCGGGACTTTCTTTGGGTTTTTCAAAATTTGGAAATTTGCGTTATGTGATTTTGCCGCAAGCTTTGGCTATTTCTATGCCAAGTATTAGTGCTAATATTATATTTTTAATCAAAGAAACTTCAGTCGTTAGTATTATTGCCTTGCCAGATTTGGTGAATTTAATGAAGAGTTTAAATTCCTTAACCTATAAGACAGATGAGCTATTGTTTTTGTTGTTTATGGGATATTTGTGTATTATCTTACCTTTGTCTTTTATTTTGCTAAAGTTTGAAAAAAGGTTGTTTCATGCTTGAACTTTTAAATACCGATACGCTTTTAAGACTCTGGCAAGGGCTTTTTGTCACTCTTGAAATTTCATTTATCAGCATTATTATTACTTCGATAGGTGGGTTGTTTTTGGGAATTTTAATGAGTTTTAAAAATACCTATATCTATGCTTTTTGTCGTTTAGGCTTAGAATTTGTGCGTGTTATGCCACTTTTGGTATGGCTTTTTGTGGTGTATTTTGGTTTTCCTAGATGGTTTGGGTGGGATTTGAGTTCTGTAAGTGCAGCTATTATTGTTTTTAGCATTTGGGGTTGTTTTGAGATGATGGATTTGGTGCGTGTTTCCTTGCAGAGTATTCCAAAGCATCAGTATGAAAGTGCATCATCTTTAGGTTTAAATACGGTGCAAAGTTTTGTTTATATTATTATTCCACAAGCTATGCGTCGTTTAACTCCTATGAGCATGAATTTACTTACTCGTATGATTAAAAGTACAACCTTTGCTTATTTAATCGGCGCGGTAGAGCTTGTAAAAGTAGGGCAACAAATTATAGAATTTCATAATAGAAATGATTTTGCACCTTTTATTATTTATGGTTTGATTTTTTTTATCTTTTTTATACTTTGTTATCCCATCACTTTATATTCAAGAAAATTAGAGAAAAAATGGAGCTAAAATGAGCATACTAAAAATAGAAAATTTACAAAAGTATTATGGTTCGCATCACGCCTTAAAAGATATTAATTTAGAAGTTAAAGCTAAAGAAGTTGTGGTGATTTTAGGTCCTAGCGGATGTGGAAAATCTACGCTTTTGCGTTGTATTAATGGGCTTGAAGAGATTGCAAGTGGTAATATTTATGTTGATAATGAGAAAATAGATAAAGATTTTAAAGAATGGCCAAGAATGCGTCAAAAAGTTGGTATGGTTTTTCAATCTTATGAGCTTTTTGAGCATTTAAGTGTTGAAGAAAATATACTTTTAGGGCCTATGAAAGTGCAAAAAAGAAAGAAAGATGAGGTTTTGAAAGAGGCTAAAATTTGGCTTGAAAAGGTGGGACTTTTGCATAAAATTCATGCTTATCCAAGAGAACTTAGCGGAGGACAAAAGCAAAGAATTGCCATAGTAAGAAGTCTATGTATGAATCCTGAGTTAATGCTTTTTGATGAGGTTACAGCAGCGTTGGATCCTGAGATTGTTAGAGAAGTTTTAGAAGTGATGTTAAATCTTGCAAAAGAGGGTATGACTATGCTTATTGTTACTCATGAAATGGGTTTTGCTAAAGCTGTAGCAGATAAAATTATTTTTATGGATGAAGGAAAAATCATCGAAGAAAATGATCCTAAAAGTTTTTTTGATAATCCAAAAAGCGAAAGAGCAAAGAAATTTTTAAATTTGTTTGATTATCATAAATAGATAAAAATAATATTGGTTTATGATAATAAACTTTACAAGACTAAAATTTTATAGAAAAACTAAAAAAGTCTTGACAAAAATTTTTTTTTGAGTTATAATCTCACTTTTATTTTTGCTGGTTTAGCTCAGTTGGTAGAGCAGCTGCCTTGTAAGCAGCAGGTCGGGGGTTCAAGTCCCTTAACCAGCTCCATTTATTTTAGCAGTGTTTGACCAGAATATTGAAAAAGCAATATTTTTATGGTGAGTTACTCAAGTGGCCAACGAGGGCAGACTGTAAATCTGCTGGCTTTCGCCTTCCGTGGTTCGAATCCACGACTCACCACCATGCTTTGCGGGAGTAGCTCAGTTGGCTAGAGCATCAGCCTTCCAAGCTGAGGGTCGCGGGTTCGAGTCCCGTTTCCCGCTCCAATAATTTAAAAGAACTGGGAGCTGTATTTTAAAACCTTTAACTTACAGTATATATCCCATTTAAGAGTTTTTGTTGTCTGTTATTGTGTATAATTTTTCTGAGCGCTCGTATGGCTCAGAGGTAGAGCACTCCCTTGGTAAGGGAGAGGTCGCGGGTTCAATTCCCGCTATGAGCTCCATGAATTGAAAAAATTATATAGATATAAGACTTGCTTTGCTCAATTTATTTTTTATACGGAGGAAAAAAATGGCTAAAGAAAAATTTTCACGTAATAAGCCACACGTAAATATTGGTACTATTGGTCACGTTGACCATGGTAAAACTACTTTAACAGCTGCTATTTCTGCTGTTCTTTCTAGAAGAGGTTTAGCAGAGCTTAAAGATTATGATAATATCGATAATGCTCCAGAAGAAAAAGAGCGTGGTATTACTATTGCTACTTCTCATATTGAATATGAAACAGACAATCGTCACTATGCACACGTTGACTGCCCAGGTCACGCAGATTATGTTAAAAACATGATTACAGGTGCTGCACAAATGGATGGAGCGATCTTGGTTGTTTCTGCTGCAGATGGCCCTATGCCACAAACTAGAGAGCATATTCTTCTTTCTCGTCAAGTAGGCGTTCCATATATTGTTGTTTTTATGAATAAAGCAGATATGGTTGATGATGCTGAACTTTTAGAGTTAGTTGAAATGGAAATTAGAGAATTATTAAGCTCTTATGATTTCCCAGGCGATGATACACCTATTATTTCTGGTTCTGCTTTAAAAGCTCTTGAAGAAGCTAAAGCTGGACAAGATGGTGAATGGTCAGCAAAAATTATGGATCTTATGGCTGCAGTTGATAGCTATATTCCAACTCCAACTCGTGATACCGAAAAAGACTTCTTGATGCCAATTGAAGACGTTTTCTCAATTTCAGGTCGTGGTACTGTTGTTACAGGTAGAATTGAAAAAGGTGTTGTAAAAGTAGGTGATACTATTGAAATCGTTGGTATTAAAGATACTCAAACAACAACTGTAACAGGTGTTGAAATGTTCAGAAAAGAAATGGATCAAGGCGAAGCAGGAGATAACGTAGGTGTTCTTCTTCGTGGTACTAAAAAAGAAGAAGTTATCCGTGGTATGGTTCTTGCTAAACCAAAATCAATTACTCCGCACACTGACTTCGAAGCTGAAGTTTATATCTTAAATAAAGATGAAGGTGGTAGACATACTCCATTCTTTAACAACTATAGACCACAGTTTTATGTAAGAACAACTGATGTTACAGGTTCGATTAAATTAGCTGATGGTGTTGAAATGGTTATGCCAGGTGAAAATGTGAGAATTACTGTAAGCTTGATCGCTCCAGTAGCACTTGAAGAAGGAACTCGTTTTGCTATTCGTGAAGGTGGTAAAACTGTTGGTTCAGGTGTTGTTTCTAAAATTATTAAATAATTTAATAAAGCCAAGTTAAAAGCTTGGCTTTAATTTTTTAAGGAAAATTGAAATGAGAATTAAAGTTGGTTTAAAGTGTGAAGAATGTGGTGATATTAATTATAGCACCTATAAAAATAGTAAAAATACTACTGAAAAATTAGAATTAAAAAAATATTGCCCAAGATTAAAAAAACATACACTTCACAAAGAAGTTAAGCTAAAAAGTTAAGCTTGCGCCCTTAGGGCAATAGCTCCAACGGTAGAGCGCCGGATTCCAAATCCGATGGTTGGGGGTTCGAATCCCTCTTGCCCTGCCATAATTAAGGTTTAAATAAATGGAAAAATTAATAACTTATTTTAAATTATCAAAAGCCGAATTAAGGAAAGTAATTTTTCCTTTAAAAGAACAGGTAAGAAATGCCTATATTACAGTTTTTGTAGTTGTTGCGGTGATTTCTTTGTTTTTGGCGTTAGTGGATTGGCTTATGTCCTCTATTGTTTCTGCGATCGTATAAGGAGAGTAAATGAGTACTCATAAATGGTATGCAATTCAAACTTATGCTGGCAGTGAAATGGCAGTTAAAAGAGCCATTGAAAATTTAGTAAAAGATAACGGAATTGAAGAACAACTTAAAGAAATTGTTGTTCCAACTGAAGATGTTATTGAATTTAAGAATGGAAAGGAGAAGATTAGCGAAAGAAGTTTGTATTCAGGATACGTTTTTGCACTTCTTGATTTAAATACGGAGCTTTGGCATCGCATTCAATCTCTTCCAAAGGTTGGTCGTTTTATTGGAGAATCCAAAAAGCCAACCCCTTTAACAGAAAAAGATATTAATTTGATTTTGGAAAAAGTTCACAATCGTGCAGCGCCTAAACCAAAGATTTCTTTTGAAGAAGGGGAAAATGTGAGAATCACAGAAGGGCCATTTGCAAACTTTACTGCAATTGTAGAAGAGTATGATATGGTTCGTGGTTTATTAAAATTAAATGTTTCTATTTTTGGACGCTCAACTCCAGTGGAGATCTTATATTCTCAAGTTGAGAAAATAATTTAATTTATATCAAGTAAGGAGATTTGTTATGGCTAAAAAAGTCGTAGGCGAAATTAAATTGCAAATTGCTGCCACAAAAGCAAACCCATCACCACCTGTTGGTCCTGCTTTGGGTCAGCAAGGTGTTAATATTATGGAGTTTTGTAAGGCTTTTAATGAAAGAACAAAAGATATGGCAGGTTTTAATATCCCTGTTGTCATCACTGTTTATGCAGATAAAAGTTTTACTTTTATTACAAAACAACCGCCAGCTACGGATTTGATCAAAAAAGCAGCTGGAATTTCTAAAGGTACGGATAATCCACTTAAAAATAAGGTGGGTAGGTTAACTCGTGCTCAAGTTTTAGAAATAGTAGATAAGAAAATTGCAGATTTAAATACTAAAGATAGAGATCAAGCTGCTAAAATTATTGCAGGTTCAGCTCGTTCTATGGGTGTTGAAATCGTTGATTAATCCTTTCACCGCCAAGGTAAAAGGCGGTAGCACTTTAAAATGCGGAGAAAATAAATGGCTAAGATAGCAAAAAGATTAAAAGAATTATCACAAAAAATTGATTCAAATAAAGAGTATGCTTTAAGCGATGCAATTGATACAATAAAGACTTTAAAGTCTGCTAAATTTGATGAGACTGTAGAAATTGCTTTAAAACTTAATGTTGATCCAAGACATGCAGATCAAATGGTAAGAGGATCTGTTGTTTTACCTGCTGGAACGGGTAAAAAAGTTCGTGTTGCTGTAATTGCAAAAGACGCAAAAGCTGATGAAGCGAAAAATGCTGGTGCAGATATTGTGGGTAGCGATGATTTAGTAGAAGAAATTCAAAAAGGTAATATGAATTTTGATGTTTTGATTGCTACTCCAAATTTAATGGGACTTGTTGGTAAAGTTGGTAGAATTTTAGGGCCAAAAGGTTTAATGCCAAATCCTAAAACCGGAACAGTGACTATGGATGTTGCTCAAGCAGTTAATAATGCAAAAAGTGGTCAGGTAAATTTCCGTGTTGATAAGCAAGGAAATATCCATGCAGGTCTTGGTAAAGTAAGTTTTTCCAAAGAACAATTATGGGACAATGTTAGCACTTTTGTAAAGGCAATTAACAAACACAAACCTGCCGCAGCTAAAGGTAGATATATTAAAAATGCGGCTTTATCTTTGACAATGAGCCCTTCTGTAAAGCTTGAAACACAAGAATTGCTTGATATGAAATAAGAGTTGCTTTTTTGCAACTCTTTTGTTTTAAAATAAACATTTGAAAAAATTTTTGATTTTTTGAGATGTTTATTTTAGATTGAAGATAGTCGAGGCGTAAGCTTAATTGGATTTCCACTCTACTTGAAATCTCAATCGGAAAGGAGAAAATGTGACTAGAAGCGAAAAAGTTGAGATTATTGCTAAACTTGAAGAAGGTTTTAAAGCTAGTGAAGCTATTGTAGTTTGTAATTACAGAGGTCTTAGCACAAAAAAACTAGAAGAGCTTAGAAATAATGCAAGAGAAAACAATGTAAAAGTTCAAATTGTTAAAAATACTTTGGCTAACATTGCTCTTAACAATTCCGGTAAAACAGGTCTAGTTCTTAAAGATACAAATATTTATCTTTGGGGCGAAGATCAGCTAAGTGTTTCAAAAGTAGCTGCTAAATTTGAAGAAAATAACGATAAATTTGAAATCAAAACAGCTCATATTGAAGGCGAAGTTGCAGATGTTGCTAAGGTTAAAGCTCTTGCTAAAATGCCTTCACGCAATGAGTTGCTTGCTATGCTTTTGCAAGTTTGGAATGCGCCAATTACCAATTTCACAATAGGTTTAAATGCGCTTAAAAATAAAAAAGAATCTGAATAAATTAAATAAAAGGATAAAAAATGGCAATTTCTAAAGAAGATGTATTAGAATATATTTCAAATTTAAGTGTTCTTGAGTTATCAGAACTTGTAAAAGAATTTGAAGAAAAATTTGGTGTGTCTGCTGCTCCTGTAATGGTGGCTGGTGGTGCTGCAGCTGGTGGTGCTGCAGCTGCTGCTGAAGAAAAAACTGAATTTGATATCGTTTTAACTGATGGCGGTGCTAAAAAGATTGAAGTTATTAAAATCGTTCGTGCTCTTACAGGCCTTGGTCTTAAAGAAGCAAAAGATGCAGTTGAGCAAACTCCTTCAACTCTAAAAGAGGGTGTGGCTAAAGCTGAAGCTGAAGAAGCTAAAAAACAACTTGAAGAAGCTGGTGCTAAAGTAGAACTTAAGTAATTTTAAGCTTTAAAGTTAGAAGAAGATTTGCCAAGGCAAGTCTTCTTTTTTTATTTTTACCTAATTTTTAGGTCTTCTTTTTTAAATTTACAAAATTTACCATGAGGTATGTGCGATATGTTAGATAATAAATTAGGAAATCGTTTAAGAGTAGACTTCTCAAACATTTCAAAACAAATAGAAATCCCAAATCTTCTACAATTACAAAAAAAGAGTTTTGATTATTTTTTAAATCTTGATAATGGTGAAAGTGGTATAGAAAAAGTTTTTAAATCAATTTTTCCTATTCATGATCCGCAAAATAGATTGAGTCTTGAATATGTTAGTAGTGAAATAGGCAAGCCAAAATATACCATTCGCGAATGCATGGAAAGAGGTTTGACTTATTCTGTAAATTTAAAAATGAAAATCCGTCTTACTCTGCATGAAAAAGATGAAAAAACAGGGGAAAAAGTTGGCGTAAAAGATATTAAAGAACAAGAAATTTATATCCGCGAAATTCCTTTAATGACAGATCGTGTATCTTTTATCATTAACGGGGTTGAGAGAGTGGTTGTAAATCAATTACATAGAAGCCCTGGTGTTATTTTTAAAGAAGAAGAAAGTTCAACGGTTGCAAATAAGCTTGTTTATACAGCACAAATTATTCCTGATCGTGGTTCGTGGCTTTATTTTGAATACGATGCCAAAGATGTTTTGTATGTAAGAATCAACAAGCGTAGAAAAGTTCCTGTAACTATGCTTTTTAGGGCTTTAGGGTATAAAAAACAGGATATTATTAAGTTGTTTTATCCTATCCAGACTATACATGTGAAAAAAGATAAATTTTTAACAGAATTTAATCCAAATGATTTTATGGACAGAATAGAGTATGATATTAAAGATGAAAAAGGAAAAATTGTTCATCAAGCTGGAAAACGACTTACAAAGAAAAAAGCAGAACAGCTTATTAAAGACGGTTTAAAATGGATAGAATACCCTGTAGAAATTTTACTTAATCGTTATTTGGCAAATCCTATTATTGATAAGGAAAGTGGAGAGGTTTTATTTGATTCTTTAACTTTGCTAGATGAGAGTAAGCTTGCCAAGATTAAAGAGCAAAAAAGTTTTGATATAGCAAATGACTTGGCTAATGGCGTTGATGCAGCGATTATTAACTCCTTTGCTCAAGATGGAGAAACTCTAAAACTTCTTAAACAAAGTGAAAATATCGATGATGAAAATGATTTAGCTGCGATTAGAATTTACAAGGTTATGCGTCCAGGTGAACCTGTGGTAAAAGATGCAGCGAAGGCTTTTGTAAATGATTTATTCTTCAATCCTGAAAGATACGATCTTACCAAGGTAGGTCGTATGAAAATGAACCATAAGTTAGGTCTTGAAGTGCCTGAGTATGTTACTGTTTTGACTAATGAAGATATTATTAAAACTGCAAAATATTTAATTAAAGTAAAAAATGGTAAAGGACATATTGATGATAGAGATCATTTAGGAAATCGTCGTATCCGTTCTATAGGTGAACTTTTAGCCAATGAACTTCATTTAGGTCTTGCAAAAATGCAAAAGGCGATCAGAGATAAATTTACTTCTTTAAATGCGGATCTTGATAAAGTAATGCCTTATGATTTAATCAATCCTAAAATGATTACTACAACCATCATTGAATTTTTTACAGGAGGTCAGCTTTCGCAATTTATGGATCAAACCAACCCTTTAAGCGAGGTTACTCATAAGCGTCGTTTGTCAGCGCTTGGTGAAGGTGGACTTGTAAAAGAAAGAGCAGGTTTTGAAGTGCGTGATGTTCATGCGACACATTATGGTAGAATTTGTCCAGTTGAAACACCTGAAGGTCAAAATATTGGTTTGATTAACACTCTTTCTACTTATGCAAAAGTAAATGAACTTGGCTTTGTTGAAGCACCATATAGAAAAGTTGTAAATGGTAAAGTGACTAATGAAGTTGTTTATCTTACAGCAACACAAGAAGAAGGCTTGTTTATTGCACCAGCTTCAACCAAAGTTGATGCTAAAGGCAATATAGTAGAAGAATTTGTTGAGGCTAGACAAGATGGTGAAACTATACTTGCAAGACGCGAAGAAGTGCAATTAATCGATCTTTGCTCAGGTATGGTTGTTGGGGTTGCAGCTTCTTTGATTCCGTTTTTAGAGCACGATGATGCAAACAGAGCGCTAATGGGTTCAAATATGCAACGTCAAGCTGTGCCACTTCTTACTGCTTCAGCTCCGATAGTAGGAACAGGTATGGAACAAATTATTGCGCGTGATGCTTGGGAAGCTGTTAAAGCAAAGCGTGGCGGTGTGGTTGAGAAAGTGGATAATAAAAGCATTTTCATTTTAGGTGAAGATGATAAAGGTCCATTTATCGATCATTACACTATGGAGAAAAATTTAAGAACCAATCAAAATACAAATTATATTCAACATCCTATTGTTAAAAAAGGTGATATAGTAAAAACAGGACAAATTATCGCAGATGGTCCTTCTATGGATCAAGGCGAACTTGCTATAGGTAAAAATGCTTTAATCGCTTTTATGCCTTGGAATGGTTATAACTATGAGGATGCTATAGTTGTAAGTGAGAGAATTATTCGTGAAGATACCTTTACAAGCGTGCATATTTATGAAAAAGAAATTGAAGCAAGAGAACTAAAAGATGGTATAGAAGAAATTACCAAAGATATCCCAAATGTAAAAGAAGAAGATGTTGCACATCTTGATGAGAGCGGTATTGCAAAAATTGGTACCCATATTAAACCAGGTATGATTTTGGTGGGTAAGGTTTCTCCAAAAGGTGAGGTTAAACCAACTCCTGAAGAAAGACTTTTAAGAGCGATTTTTGGAGAAAAAGCAGGGCATGTTGTGAATAAATCCCTTTATGCAACTGCTTCTTTAGAGGGTGTTGTTGTAGATGTTAAAATTTTCACTAAAAAAGGCTATGAAAAAGACGATCGCGCAATAAAATCTTATGATAAAGAAAAAATGGCTTTAGAAAAAGAACACCATGATAGACTTTTGATGATGGATAGAGAAGAAATGCTTCGTGTTTGTGCTCTTCTTTCCAAAGCCCCTTTAAATAGTGATCAAAAAATTGGAGATAAAAATTATAAAAAAGGACAAACTGCAGATATTAGCGAACTTGAAAAAATCAATCGTTTTACTTTAACAACTTTGATTAAAGCTTATTCTAAAGAGATTCAAAAAGAATACGATGATTTAAAAAATCATTTCCAAAATGAGAAGAAAAAATTAAAAGCAGAACACGATGAAAAGCTTGAAATTTTAGAAAAAGATGATATTTTACCAAGTGGGGTAATTAAGCTTGTTAAAGTTTATATTGCTACAAAGAGAAAGCTTAAAGTTGGTGATAAAATGGCAGGACGTCACGGAAACAAAGGTATAGTTTCAACTATAGTTCCTGAAGTGGATATGCCTTATTTACCAAATGGTAAAAGTGTAGATATTGCACTTAATCCACTTGGCGTTCCAAGTCGTATGAATATAGGCCAAATTTTAGAAAGCCATTTGGGTTTAATTGGACTTAGACTCGGAGATCAGATTCAAGAAATTTTTGACAGAAAGCAAAAAGATTTTCTTAAAGAATTAAGAGCAAAAATGCTTGAAATTTGTTCTATTCCAAGACTTGCAAGCGAAAAAGAATTTATTAAAAGCTTAAGCGATGAAGAGCTTTTAAACTATGCTAGAGACTGGAGTAAAGGAGTTAAATTTGCTACTCCTGTTTTTGAAGGTGTAAATATAGAAGAATTTAGCAAGCTTTTTGAAATGGCCAAGATAGATATGGACGGCAAAACAGAACTTTATGATGGACGCACAGGTGAAAAAATTGCAGAGCGTGTTCATGTGGGATGTATGTATATGCTAAAACTCCACCACTTAGTTGATGAGAAAGTTCACGCAAGAAGTACAGGACCTTACAGCTTAGTTACCCAACAACCTGTGGGTGGTAAAGCACTCTTTGGGGGACAAAGATTTGGGGAGATGGAAGTTTGGGCACTTGAAGCTTATGGAGCGGCACACACTTTAAGAGAAATGTTAACTATCAAATCAGACGATGTAGAAGGTAGATTTAGTGCTTATAAAGCATTGACAAAAGGTGAAAATGTTCCAGCAACAGGAATTCCTGAAACATTTTTTGTATTAACCAATGAGCTTAAATCTCTTGCTTTAGATGTTGAGATTTTTGATAAGGATGAAGATAATGAGTAAATTTAAAGTAATAGAAATCAAAGAAGATGCAAGACCTAGGGATTTCGAAGCGTTTCAACTAAGACTTGCAAGTCCTGAAAAAATCAAATCATGGTCTTATGGAGAAGTAAAAAAACCAGAAACTATCAATTATAGAACCTTAAAGCCTGAAAGAGATGGGCTTTTTTGCGCAAAGATTTTTGGACCTATAAGAGATTATGAGTGTCTTTGTGGTAAATACAAAAAAATGCGTTTTAAAGGCGTTAAGTGTGAAAAATGTGGTGTTGAAGTAGCAAATTCAAAAGTGCGTCGTTCTAGAATGGGACATATCGAGCTTGTAACTCCTGTGGCCCATATTTGGTATGTTAATTCTCTTCCAAGCCGTATAGGAACGCTTTTGGGTGTTAAGATGAAAGATCTTGAGCGTGTGCTTTATTATGAAGCTTATATCGTTGAAAATCCAGGCGATGCTTTCTATGATAATGAAAGCACCAAAAAAGTAGAATATTGTGATGTTTTAAATGAAGAGCAATATCAAAATTTAATGCAACGCTATGAAAATAGTGGCTTTAAAGCAAGAATGGGTGGAGAAGTTGTTCGTGATTTACTTGCAAATTTAGATCTTGTGGCGCTTTTAAATCAGCTTAAAGAAGAAATGGCGGCTACAAATTCAGAGGCTAAGAAAAAAACCATCATTAAACGCTTAAAAGTAGTAGAAAATTTCTTAAATTCAAATTTAAACGCCAATACCGATAGTGATGAAGCCGTACCAAATCGTCCTGAATGGATGATGATTACAAATCTTCCAGTTTTACCGCCAGATTTGCGTCCTTTAGTGGCTTTAGATGGTGGGAAATTTGCAGTTTCTGATGTGAATGACTTATATCGTCGTGTTATCAATAGAAATACACGTCTTAAAAAACTTATGGAACTTGATGCACCTGAAATCATTATAAGAAATGAAAAAAGAATGCTTCAAGAGGCTGTTGATGCACTTTTTGACAACGGTCGTCGTGCTAATGCTGTAAAAGGAGCAAATAAACGCCCATTAAAATCTTTAAGTGAAATTATCAAAGGAAAGCAAGGGCGTTTTAGACAAAACCTACTAGGTAAGAGAGTGGATTTCTCAGGTCGTAGTGTTATTGTTGTGGGTCCAAAACTTAGAATGGATCAATGTGGTTTACCTAAAAAAATGGCTTTAGAGCTTTTTAAACCACATCTTTTAGCTAAGCTTGAAGAAAAAGGTTATGCAACTACAGTAAAACAAGCTAAAAAAATGATAGAAAACAAAACCAATGAAGTTTGGGAATGTTTAGAAGAGGTAGTAAAAGGACATCCTGTTATGTTAAACCGTGCGCCTACTTTGCATAAACTTTCTATCCAAGCTTTTCATCCTGTTTTAGTGGAAGGTAAGGCTATACAACTTCATCCTTTGGTTTGTGCAGCATTTAACGCGGACTTTGATGGGGATCAAATGGCAGTGCATGTACCGCTTTCTCAAGAGGCTATTGCAGAATGTAAAGTGCTTATGCTTTCATCAATGAATATTCTTTTGCCAGCAAGCGGTAAGTCTGTAACCGTTCCATCGCAAGATATGGTTTTAGGAATTTATTATCTTTCATTGGAAAAAGCAGGTGCTAAAGGTTCGCATAAAATTTGTACAGGCATTGATGAAGTGATGATGGCACTTGAAAGCAAGTGTTTGGATATTCATGCGAGTATACAAACTATGATAGATGGTAGAAAGATTACTACTACAGCGGGAAGATTGATTATTAAATCCATTTTACCTGATTTTGTGCCTGAAAATAGTTGGAATAAAGTCTTAAAGAAAAAAGACATTGCTGCGCTTGTGGATTATGTTTATAAACAAGGTGGTTTAGAGATTACAGCAAGTTTCTTGGATAGACTTAAAAATTTAGGTTTTGAGTATGCAACGAAAGCAGGTATTTCAATTTCGATTGCAGATATTATTGTTCCTAATGACAAGCAAAAAGCTATCAATGAAGCAAAAAAACAAGTAAGAGAAATTCAAAATTCTTATAATCTCGGTTTGATTACTTCAGGGGAAAGATACAATAAAATCATTGATATTTGGAAAAGTACAAACAATGTTCTTTCAAAAGAGATGATGAAGCTTGTAGAAAAAGATAAAGAAGGTTTTAACTCTATTTATATGATGGCAGATTCTGGTGCTAGAGGTAGTGCGGCTCAAATTTCTCAGCTTGCTGCGATGAGAGGACTTATGACTAAACCTGATGGTTCTATTATCGAAACGCCTATTATTTCGAATTTCCGTGAAGGGCTAAATGTTCTTGAATACTTTATTTCAACCCACGGTGCTAGAAAAGGTCTTGCAGATACCGCTCTTAAAACAGCAAACGCGGGTTATTTGACAAGAAAACTCATCGATGTTGCACAAAATGTAAAAATTACCATTGAAGATTGTGGAACGCATGAAGGTGTTGAAATCAATGAAATCACCGCAGATAGTTCTATTATAGAAACTTTAGAAGAAAGAATTTTAGGTAGGGTTTTAGCTGAAGATGTGATCGATCCTATTACAAATTCTGTGCTTTTTGCAGAAGGTACTTTAATGGATGAGGAAAAAGCAAAAATTCTTGGAGAAAGCGGTATAAAAAGTGTCAATATTCGCACTCCTATTACCTGCAAAGCTAAAAAAGGAATTTGTGCAAAATGTTATGGTATCAATCTTGGCGAAGGTAAATTAGTAAAACCAGGTGAAGCAGTAGGAATTATTTCCGCTCAATCTATCGGCGAGCCAGGGACGCAGCTAACTCTAAGAACTTTCCACAGCGGGGGGACTGCAAGTACGGATTTACAAGATAGACAAGTAAGCGCACAAAAAGAAGGTTTTATAAGATTTTATAATCTTAAAACTTATAAAAACAAAGAAGGTAAAAATATCGTAGCAAATCGTAGAAATGCGGCGATTTTGCTTGTGGAGCCAAAAATCAAAACTCCATTTAAAGGTGTGATTAATATAGAAAATATTCATGAAGATGTGATTGTTTCTATTAAAGATAAAAAACAAGAAGTAAAATACATACTAAGAAAATACGATCTTGCTAAACCAAATGAATTAGCAGGTGTAAGTGGCAGTATAGATGGAAAACTTTATTTGCCATATCAAAGTGGTATGCAAGTAGAAGGAAATGAAAGTATCGTGGAAGTGATTAAAGAGGGTTGGAACGTTCCTAATCGTATTCCTTTTGCGAGTGAAATTTTAGTAGAAGATGGCGAGCCCGTGGTACAAAATATCAAAGCAGGAGAAAAGGGAACGCTTAAATTTTATATCCTTAAAGGCGATGGTTTAGATAGAGTAAAAAATGTTAAAAAAGGCGATATTGTTAAAGAAAAAGGATTCTTTGTGGTGATTGCTGATGAAAATGATAGAGAAGCAAAAAGACACTATATCCCAAGAGAATCTAAGATAGAATTTAACGATAGTGAAAAAATCGATGATGTAAATACTATCATTGCAAGTGCTCCTAAAAAAGAAAGAAAAGTGATTGCAGAATGGGATGCTTATAATAATACTATTATTGCAGAAATTGATGGTGTTGTAAGCTTTGAAGATATTGAAGCAGGTTATAGTGCCGATGAGCAAATTGATGAAGCTACAGGTAAGCGTTCTTTAGTGATTAATGAGTATTTGCCAAGCGGAGTTAGACCGACTTTGATAATTGCAGGAAAAGGTGATAAGGCTGTGCGTTATCAGCTTGAACCAAAAACCGTTATTTTTGTTCATGATGGCGATAAAATCGCTCAAGCAGATATTTTAGCAAAAACTCCAAAAGCTGCAGCTAAATCAAAAGATATTACAGGAGGTCTTCCAAGAGTTTCTGAACTTTTTGAAGCAAGAAAACCAAAAAATGCAGCTGTGATTGCAGAAATTGATGGTGTTGTTCGTTTTGATAAACCTTTGCGTTCCAAAGAAAGAATCATTATCCAAGCAGAAGATGGAACAAGTGCTGAGTATTTAATCGACAAATCAAAACACATTCAAGTAAGAGATGGCGAGTTTATCCATGCAGGTGAAAAACTTACAGATGGAGTTGTTTCGAGTCATGATGTGCTTAAAATTTTAGGTGAAAAAGCCTTGCATTATTATTTGATTTCCGAAATTCAACAAGTTTATCGCGGACAAGGTGTTGTGATTTCTGATAAACATATAGAAGTTATCGTTTCTCAAATGCTAAGACAAGTAAAAGTTGTAGATAGTGGACATACGAAATTTATCGAAGGTGATTTGGTTTCAAGACGTAAATTCCGTGAAGAAAACGAAAGAATCATTAGAATGGGTGGAGAACCAGCTATTGCCGAGCCTGTGCTTTTAGGTGTAACAAGAGCAGCGATTGGAAGTGATAGTGTGATTTCTGCGGCTTCATTCCAAGAAACTACTAAAGTTTTAACCGAAGCAAGTATAGCGGGTAAATTTGACTACTTAGAAGATTTAAAAGAAAATGTTATTCTAGGTAGAATGATTCCTGTTGGAACAGGGCTTTATGGTGAACAAAATTTAAAACTTAAAGAACAAGAATAAAACTCTATTTTATAGCCCTTCGGGGCTATATTTCTTCATTTTCAATCTTTTTAACTAAAATATAAGCAAAATTTAGATATCATCCAAAGTTTATTACATTTTTAAAGAAAGGAA
This sequence comes from Campylobacter sp. BCW_6871, assembly GCF_001762325.1. Taxonomy (NCBI): domain Bacteria; kingdom Pseudomonadati; phylum Campylobacterota; class Epsilonproteobacteria; order Campylobacterales; family Campylobacteraceae; genus Campylobacter; species Campylobacter sp. BCW_6871. The sequence continues at coordinate 47,914 of NZ_MJWQ01000066.1, forward strand.
TTATTGTGCCTACCATAAATCAATTGGTTAGAAAAGAGCGCAAAAAAGTTTTAGAAAAATCTAAATCTCCAGCGCTTAAAAATTGTCCACAAAGAAGGGGAGTTTGCACTAGGGTTTATACTACAACACCTAAAAAACCAAACTCAGCGTTAAGAAAAGTTGCCAAAGTAAGACTTACTAGTGGCTTTGAAGTGATCAGCTATATCGGCGGTGAAGGTCATAACTTGCAAGAACACAGCATTGTTTTAGTGCGTGGTGGTAGGGTAAAAGACTTACCAGGGGTTAAATATCACATCGTTCGTGGTGCTCTTGATACAGCAGGTGTTGCAAAAAGAACAGTTTCTCGTTCTAAATATGGTGCTAAACGCCCTAAAGCAGGCGCTGCAAAATAATCATTCATACAGACAAATCCGTTAGATTTGATTTTGTTTGAGTAAAATTTAAAATTTGAAGGAAAAATAATGAGAAGAAGAAAAGCTCCGGTAAGAGAAGTCTTGCCTGATCCGATTTATGGTAATAAAGTAATCACAAAATTTATTAATTCTTTAATGTATGATGGTAAAAAAAGCACAGCTACAACAATTATGTATGGTGCTTTGGAAGCTATTGATAAAAAAGGTGGCGAGAAAAAAGGTATTGATATTTTTAATGATGCGATTGAAAATATTAAGCCTTTATTAGAAGTGAAATCTCGTCGTGTAGGTGGTGCAACCTATCAAGTTCCAGTTGAAGTTCGTCCTGCTAGACAACAAGCTTTAGCGATTCGTTGGATTATTTCTTTTGCAAGAAAAAGAAGCGAAAGAACTATGATTGATAAACTTGCAGCTGAGCTTTTAGATGCTGCTAATAGCAAAGGTGCTTCATTTAAGAAGAAAGAAGATACTTATAAAATGGCTGAAGCAAATAAAGCATTTGCTCACTATCGTTGGTAAGAAGGAGTGTGTATGTCAAGAAGTACTCCTTTAAAAAAAGTTAGAAATATCGGTATTGCTGCTCACATTGATGCGGGTAAAACGACTACATCTGAAAGAATTCTTTTCTTTACAGGTATGAGTCATAAAATCGGTGAAGTTCATGATGGTGCTGCTACTATGGACTGGATGGAACAAGAGAAAGAGCGTGGGATTACTATCACTTCTGCGGCTACAACTTGTTTTTGGAAAGATCACCAAATTAACCTAATTGACACTCCGGGTCACGTGGATTTTACAATTGAAGTTGAAAGATCTATGCGTGTTCTTGATGGTGCTGTTGCGGTATTTTGTTCAGTGGGTGGGGTGCAGCCTCAAAGTGAAACAGTTTGGAGACAAGCAAATAAATATGGTGTTCCAAGAATAGTATTTGTAAACAAAATGGATAGAATCGGTGCAAATTTCTACAATGTAGAAGATCAAATTCGTAACCGTTTAAAAGCTAATCCAGTTCCACTTCAAATTCCAATTGGTGCTGAGGATAATTTTAAAGGCGTAATCGATCTTGTAACTATGAAAGCTTTAGTTTGGGAAGATGATACTAAGCCAACGGATTATGTAGAAAAAGAAATTCCAGCTGAACTTAAAGAAAAGGCAGAAGAATATCGCACAAAAATGATAGAAGCAGTTTCTGAAACTTCAGATGAGTTGATGGAAAAATATTTAGGCGGAGAAGAATTAAGCCTTGAAGAGATTAAAACAGGGATTAAAGCAGGATGTTTAAGTCTTTCTATCGTTCCTATGCTTTGCGGTACAGCGTTTAAAAATAAAGGGGTTCAACCTTTACTTGATGCTGTTGTGGCTTATTTACCAGCTCCTGATGAAGTGGCAAATATCAAGGGTGAATATGAAGATGGCACAGAAGTTTCTGTAAAATCAACTGATGATGGCGAGTTTGCAGGACTTGCATTTAAAATCATGACAGATCCATTTGTAGGACAACTTACTTTCGTGCGTGTTTATCGCGGTTGTTTGGAAAGTGGTTCTTATGCGTATAACTCAACTAAAGATAAAAAAGAAAGAATTGGTCGTTTGTTAAAAATGCACTCTAACAAAAGAGAAGAGATTAAAGTGCTTTACGCAGGCGAAATTGGTGCTGTTGTAGGACTTAAAGATACTTTAACAGGGGATACTCTTGCAAGTGAAAAAGATAAGGTAATCCTTGAAAGAATGGATTTTCCAGATCCAGTTATTTCTGTTGCAGTTGAGCCAAAAACTAAAGCTGATCAAGAAAAAATGTCTATTGCTTTAAATAAATTAGCACAAGAAGATCCAAGTTTTAGAGTTTCTACAGATGAAGAAAGTGGTCAAACTATCATTTCAGGTATGGGTGAGTTACACCTTGAAATTATCGTTGATAGAATGCTTCGTGAATTTAAAGTTGAAGCTGAAGTAGGTCAACCACAAGTTGCTTATCGCGAAACTATTAGAAAAACTGTTGAACAAGAATACAAATATGCTAAACAATCAGGTGGTCGTGGTCAGTATGGACATGTATTCTTACGCCTTGAACCGCTTGAGCCAGGTAGTGGATATGAATTTGTTAATGATATCAAAGGTGGGGTAATTCCAAAAGAATACATTCCTGCAGTTGATAAAGGTGTTCAAGAAGCATTGCAAAATGGTGTTTTAGCAGGTTATCCTGTGGAAGATGTTAAAGTAACTGTTTATGATGGAAGTTATCACGAGGTGGATTCATCTGAGATGGCGTTTAAACTTGCTGCTTCTATGGGCTTTAAAGAAGGTGCTAGAAAAGCAGGTGCTGTGATCTTAGAGCCTATGATGAAAGTTGAAGTAGAAACTCCTGAAGATTATATGGGTGATGTTATTGGAGATCTTAACAAACGCCGTGGTCAAGTAAATAGCATGGATGAGCGTGGTGGAAATAAAATCATCACAGCATTTTGTCCTTTGGCTGAAATGTTTGGTTATTCTACTGATCTTAGAAGTCAAACTCAAGGTCGTGCGACTTATTCTATGGAATTTGATCATTATGATGAAGTTCCTAAAAATGTTGCGGATGAAATCATCAAAAAAAGAAACGGTTAAATTTTTAGCGGGATTTTTCCCGCTTTCTGTCCTCGTAGCTCAGCAGGATAGAGCGCAAAATTCCTAATTTTGAGGCCGTGAGTTCGAATCTCGCCGTGGACACCAAGTAGTAATTCATTAAGTAATATTAAGACACAAAATACACTATTTTAACAACTTTTCTACATTAAAATTTTTCATTATGATTGAAATTTTTTCTATTTTTTCTTATAATTTTGTAGCCATTTATGTAGCCAAAGTAAAAAAGCTAATTCTGGCTACAAAAATACTAAAAAAGGTTTTTTAATGCTAACTCAAAAAGATATAGACAATTTAGAAATAAAAGATAAAAGGTATATGATTAGCGTAGGAGAACCAAAAGAATTATATGTCCGAGTTAATCCAACGGGTAAAAAAGTTTTTTATTTAAGAGCTTCAAAATTTAAAAATTTTATAACAATAGGGGAATGCCAAAAAGGTGTTTTAAATGTTACAAATGCAAGAGAAAAAGCAAAAGATCTTTTAAAGTCAATGTATGATGGAAAATTTATCGGTAAAAATGATAAGGTTATGACACTTGAAAAAGCAAATTTTCTTTATGTTGATATAAAATCTAAAAAATTAAATTCAGCTACAATCAAAAAAGAACAGTCAATTTTTAAAAAATATATTATTCCCACTTTGGGACAAAAAGATATAAATGAATTGAAAAAAGATGATTTTCTACCTATTTATGATTTAATGCAGAAAAAAGGAATATACGAAACAATAAAGAAAAATATATCTTTGCTATGTAGGATATTTGAGATTAGTAGACAAAGAGGTGACTTAAAAACAGATATAATACTTCAATTGAAAGATTTAAAGAAATTTTACAATGAAGCAAATCACAATAAAGTTAAACATTTTAAAGCTATAGTAGAAGAACAAGAAATAAAAAATATGTTAGAATGTATGAAAGAATATAAAAATCATCCACGGACAAATACAACTATAATTAATGCAATTTATTTTACGCTTTTAACAGCACAAAGAAGTAAAAATATTCGATTTGCTAAATGGAGTGATATTGACTTTGAAAACAATCTTTGGATTATAAAAGCAGATGAAATGAAAGTAAGATCTAATGGTGATAATATTATCCCTTTAAATAAATATGCTTTAAAGATACTAGATATACAAAGAATTTTAAATGGAGATAAAAAGTATATTTTCGCTAATAATAATGGAACTATTAGCGAGAATTTTGCTGTAAGATTTTTTAAATTTTATAATTTAGAGCACACTATACATGGATATCGTTCTACTTTTAGAAGTGTTTATACTAATAAAAGCAATGAGTTAATTCAGCAAGGTATTAGTAAAGATATAGCAGAAATGATATTACATCATATAAGCGGCAATGAAATAGAAAGGGCTTACAACAGAGCCAAGGCAATTGATTTAAGAGTAAAACTTATGCAATGGTATGGAAATTACTTAAATTCTCTTTGTGAGTTTTGCTTTTAATGTCTTTTAGCTTTAAGCCATTTTTCTATTTCTTTTATTTCATATCTTATGGATTTTCCTATGCGAATGTAAGGTATTTTACCATCTTGTCTTAACTTAAATAATGATGTTATACTAACTCCTAAATATTCGCTCAATTCTTTTTCTCTAAAATATTTTTTAACCATTTTCAACTCCTAATCTTTTATCTATAATTTCAAAAATAGTATCCTTGTAATAACTCCAAAGCCATTTCTGTTCTTCATCTTCTAAATCATCAACGCTTAAATTACGCCATTCTTTTATTGTTTTAGTATCACAACCTAAATTCATCATAGTTTTTGTAAAAGTCATAACATAGGTATCAACGACAACACTAAAGATATTTTTCATATCTCCTATACAGTCCCTAAGATCTACATTTTCAAATATACAATTTTCAAATTCTGTTCTTAGAAAATTACAAAAATGAAAACTTGCTCCACTAAAATCGCAATCTATAAAAGATGCATTCTTACTTGAAATATCATTTAAATTAGCATTTTTAAAGCTAGTGCCGTTTATAAACACATTATCAAAATCCAAACCACTTAAATTTAGATTTTCTAAGTTTGCATCATTTAAAGAAATACCTTCTAAAATGCAATACTCAACTAATTCTTTTTCACTTTTTCTATCATCTTCGATAATGATAGTTTCATCAAGTCTTTTTAAAATTCCCATCTCATCTCCTTAATATTTTTTTCCATTTTTCTTCGCATTTTTCATAATTTTGCCAATAATCAAGACTTTGTTTTAGCTTCTTAACAACAGCATCCCAAGTTGTCATTTTTGTACTTTCTAATGCTATTTTTTCAGCTAAAAATTCAAATTCCCATTCTTTTATACAAAGAATTCCGTAATCCTTAGCTAGTATTTTTCTAAGCTCTAGTAGTTCTTCCTTGCTGAGCTTTCTTTTAAAGCTTAACTCGTTTTTCTTTTCTAAGTCGTATTGTAAGGCTTTAATTTTGTTTTCATAATGTTCCTTTTGTTGTTTTAATTGAGATTTATAACCTAAGCTTTGTCTAAAAGCTAACTTATCGTGCTTCTCATATTCAATATTTCTTAGTCTT
>NZ_MJWQ01000066.1:53562-75185 GCF_001762325.1 Campylobacter sp. BCW_6871
ATTTCTTAGTCTTTTTTCCATTTCATTAAAAGCTTTGATAAACTCGATTTTCCATTTATAAGCTTTTTCGCCTGTAAAACCCATAACAAGCAAAGAAAAACCATCACGAGTAAGGTTGTAGCAGGGTCTTAATTCTCCTTTTTTGTCTTTGTAGGTAGAGAGTATAAAATTACTCTCTGTAAAATCATTTTGCGGTTGGTTCTTGGTGGTTTCTAAAACATCTTTATGGTTTTTATTAAATACCTTAGCTAAATCCAAAGAATTGATAAATACTTTATTTTCTTTGATATTTAGATTTACTTCTACATTATTGATAATTACAGGGGCGTTACTCATTTTTTGCCCCCAAAATTAAAAACATAGATAGTCAAAAGACTTAAAGCCAACATGGTTAAAATTAACGCAACTTCCATTTTTCATCCTTTTTTGATAAAATACAAAAGGTAATTTAAAAAGGTGGTGGCTATTGCCAACCACCAAGAACCGATATTGCAGCCGCTATCTGCAAAATCAGTAAGACAATTTCTAAGATTATTTTAATCTTTTCCATTGAATTACCTTTTAAACTTATTTCAAAACGGGTTTTTAATCCGTTTTGATGTTATAATTATAGCTTAAAAATCTGTTATTGTCAAGTATAATAAGGTTAAAAGTTAGTTATTTTATAATAAAAGATGGTTTTTAACCAGCGGAAAATTCCGCCCGTTAAATTAAAAAAGCCTAAAACAAGGCTTTTTTAAGAAGTTGTTTTAAATTCTCATAATCTGCTAACTGCTCTTTTAAAATTTCTATCTCTTTTAAAAGCTCAATCGCTTTAGTTGTTTGGTCGCTAATGCTATCTTTTTTAATTGCATTTTGCAAACCCCCTTCGCTCATTCCTATTAATTCGCCAAGTTCTTTATAAGTTAAGTTTCTTTCCTTGCAAAATTGTTTTAATTCTTCACTTGTCATTTTTCTCCTTTATTGAGGACCTTTGTATCCAATCATCCAAAAACCATTGGTTATTGTTATGTCTAAAAAACCATTATGAGTATTACAATTTATAGTAAAATTATATTTTCCACCACATTCATCAGCTTTTAATACTTCATTTAATAAAGTTTCCTCTCCTTTATTCTTTAATAGCATTTTAATTTTTTCTGAAAATTTAGGAACATTACTTTTTAAAGAAAGCAGTTCATCATATTCATATTGATTTAATGTCATGTAGTCTCCTTGATTTTATTTGTAGTGTTTAAAATTTTAAACACTACTTAATATTTATTATAAACCAAAAAATCTGAAATATATATTACAAATTGGATTGTATTATTTAGAAAGCTGTTTTATGAAATTTTTGAAGTTTTCAAATTCTTGTAGTTCTTTTTTTAATTGATTTATTTCTAACTGCATTTGAATGGCTTTACTCATCGGTTCGCTAACTTCATCTTTTGCGATAGCTGATTTAATAGCACTCTCACTATACCCTATCAACTCCCCTAATTGCTTATAAGTCAGTCCTAATTCTTTACAAGTTTTTTTTAATGATATTTTCTTTCTCTTCTGCCATTTTATTCCTTTTCATTTGTGATAAACTCAAATTTTAAAACACTGCTTTTATCTTCAAAAGATTTTAGGCTCTGACGTAAAGTTTTAAAAGGTGCTTCATCATAAGAATTAAAAAAGTTTGTATGACAAGCAGGACAAAAAAGAATGCTTTGCTCAACTTTTGCAATGATTTGCGTATCGCAGTTTCTGCAGGTAATTTTATAGCTTTTCATATTTATTCCTTTTCATCTGTAATAAATCTAAACTCTGCTTTTTTATGCTCTTTTAAGCTTTGCAATATATTTCCTAGTTTAGAAAGTGGAGCTTCATCATAAGAATTATAAAAAGCATTATTACAAAGTGGGCATACAATGACAGTTTTACCTATATCTAAAGTGATTTTAGTTTTACATTGTTTGCAGGTGATTTCTAAACTTTTTAAATTTAACATTTTAACCTTTCCTTTGTTTTTATAATTTTATCAAAAAGTGCTTTATTTTTATGCTCCTTTTTTGATTTTTAAACACATTGAAGTACTTTCTTTATAAAACTCTTTAGGCACAGTAATATTTTTTTGCTCTAAAAAGCCCTTATAATCAATTGTAGTTCTACTTTGCGGATAAATTGTAATATCCAAACATCTTGCTTTTTCTCCATTTGCTAAGGCTATGAGTTCTTTTTTAAGACTTTCTAGCTTTTCTTTAATAGGTTTAATCGTGTTTTCAAGCCTTATGATTTCAATCGTTAGATTTTTTGCTTTAGTATCTTCAAGCTCTTTATATTCACTTTTTTGATCTATGATATAATCTAATATAAATTGCTTTATATTTTTAACTAACCATTTTTGATAAGCTTCATCTTTTAAAACTTCGCACTCTACAATCTCTTCTTCTTTATTCATGGCTACAAAAATGCATTTTTCTTTACCGCTGATATAGAGTTGAAATTGTACTTGAGCGTAGTATTTATCGCTTGGCTTTTTATTTTTTTTGACAAAATTGTATTCATCTTGTGAGTATTTAAACTCGTAAATAACCCCATTTTCATCAATCCCATCTAAGCTCGCTATAAACATTTCATTTTCTAAACTTTGTAAAACTATAGGAGTGATACTCACAGAATGTAAAAACTCAACTCTAGCTCTAATCAAAGCTTCATAGTTATTGCCTTTTTTCATAGCTTCATTTTGATAAACTTCTTTAAGTCCTAAAATGATATCTCTTGCTTCTTCTTTGGAATTAAAAGCACCTTTGATACCTACGCAAGATGCTACCATCGATGCACCTATTTTACCTTTTCTAAAATTTAGCCATTCATGGCTACCTTGTTCTAAATTTATGATTTTATAATTCATTTCAAACCGCCTTTACTTCAAAACTTTTAAACCACTCATCAAGCTTAACTTTTTCATAAAAGATTTTTTTACCTATTTTAATATAAGGTATTTTCTTTTGCATTCTGTATAAGTTTTGATTATTTTTACTTAGACCGTAAAGCATAGTTACTTCTTGTATAGTTAAAAAGTCTTTATTTTGCATTTTGTATCCTTTTTTCTGAAATCATTATCCCTTTTGGGTTTTTATTTTCTATAAGATGAAACAATAAATCAAGCTCATTATCTTTGTAATAGTCTTGTGGTTCTATTTTCACCCCACAATAATTAACATTAAAATCAACATCTTTTAAAAGCATAAATAGAAATTTTTTGTATCTCTTGTAATAATCTTCAAATTCATTGAAATTTTCTAAATCTTTACTTCTTAGTGCAAATTGTCTTAAATCTATATATTCGTTTTTACCTAATTTCCTTTTCTTTTGCATCGTATCCCTCCTTTTTTATCTTTGGAATGCTTTTTAAAATATAAAAAGTATTTCTTGTGTCTTTATTTCTAATAGTTTCTATTGCATAACCTTTATTTCGAAGATTATAAATATAAGCTCCAATAGAGAAGATTACCCTAATTAGTTTTATTTTTATTCTTAACATAATCGCTTAAAATTTTAACTATTTGAGTTGCTAAAGGGCGGTATTCTTTATCTGCTATTTTTTGCAACTCTTCTTTTAATTCTAATGAAATTCTTATACTTAGCGGTTTTGTTTGTCTTTTCATAATTCTTTCTCCTTTAATCTTTTTACTTCTTTAATAGCTTTATCATCATTTTTAAAAACGCCTATAAGCCCTAAAGCATCAAGTATTTTTATACGAAAATTACTAAGTTTTACATTGATTTCAATTTCTTCTTCTAGTTTCAATGAAATTTCATTTATAGCAGTATCTTTTAATGCTATAATGCTTTTTAGCCTTTGAACTTCTTTTTCTAAGTTTCTGATTTTTTCATTCTTTTTAAATATCAAGAACATAGTTTTGACCTTTCTTTTGTATAAAGAAGCTCATAAATTTTATTTTGCAAAGAGCTAATTTCTTTTATATTTTTCATATTTGCTTCTATTTGATCTTTTAACTCTTTTAAAAGTTCTATTTTTTCATTTTCAAGATTAGAAATTTCAGTTTTTAAAGATTTATTTTCATCTTTTAAAAACTTGTTTAGCTTTATTTCTTTTCTATATTCATCTTTACTTAGTTTTATGATGACTTGTTCTTTTGTGTGATAAGCTTTCATTTTTTCTCCTTTTAGATTAATGCTTAAAAGGGACAACTGAGTTCCTTAGAATAGGAAATAAAACAAAAAGGCGAATTCTCAAGTAGTAAAGTTGCCCCATTTAAGCATTAAAGGAGCTTAAGAAAAGCCAAGAGCCTTGCTCTCTTGGCGTGAGTATTGTTTAAGTATAGGCTAAGCAAGGCTATTCTATAATTTTAGTGTTAAGGTTATTGCTGGTTGATTATTTCAATCAGCTCTTTTACTATTTTTAATAGCAAGAAAATAATATTTAAAATCTTTTCTATCATTAAAAATAGCTCCTTTCCCACCAAGAGAAATTAGCCACTTAAACAATGTTATTTTATCAAATTTATTTTTATTTTTGATAAAGCCGAGCAAATCCGCAATCTCGGCGTTGTATAGTTGTTTAAGTTTATGCTAAGCGGATTTGGTTAAAATTTATCTGTGTTAAAAAATATTAGAGTTTTATAAGCTCTCTAATTAGCTCTAAGATTAAGATTAAAATTGTTAAAATTTTATCCCACATTTTAGAGCCTCCTTTCTCAACACCGAGACAAGTTAGCAACTTAAACTTTATAATTATACTTTCTTTTTCTTAAACTCTTGATTTTCTGTCGTTTTTAAAGTGCAAGAAAACCTTAAAAATAGCACTATAAACAATAATAACGAGCCAAGTTTATGGATAACTTGCTAACCCTTCCGCTATACAGAACTATCAACGCGATAGTAAAGCTTAATTTTCAAGCGGTCAAAAGCTTAATAAAGCCCTTTTTTAAAGGACTTGTTAAACTTTTAAAAAAGCTTTTTGCATTGTTTTTCGAATTTTCTAACTCTCTCTAAAAGTTCATAAGCATTTCTTATAAATTCATCTCCATAAGCTTGTAAAGATATTGCTATTTCTTCATCATCTTCTAAGCTTATTTCCAAAGAGTTTTTAAAATCTTGCAAGTTTGCAAATATATTTTCTAAATTCTCTTTGCTTTCAAACTCATTTGCAATTAATTCTTTTGTTTGGCTAGAAATTCTTTTTTCTTCTCTATCAAAATAAAAATCTGTAAAACTCATTTTTTATCCTTTTTTTAGTTATAATCACTTTCACTCTAGGAAGGTGATGTAATGGACGAAATACAAAGCTTAAAAGCTCAACTTAATAATCTTCTTTTAAGAGTTAGCGAGCTAGAAAGTAAAGTCGCAACTCTTGAAAAAAGACTAGATGACAAAGATTTTCAAGTTTTAAACGAAACTCCTAATCTTTGAGAGAAATAACAAATCCTTTGTTTTCAAACGCTTCTTTGGTGATTAAGTTTTTAACTGCATTATGAAGAACATTAGCTAAAAACTCTTCCAAAGAAGCGTAACTTTTTGAATAATTTCTTTCAAAGGCTATTTCTAGCATTTTTTTTAAATCAGGTCTTAAATCTAATTTAATCTCTAGCATTTTTTCTCCTTTTTGTTTTGTTGAAATAATTCTACAAAATGGATAATTAAAACAAACTTAAAATTTATACAATTTGGATAATTTTTAAAAAATATTTTTTTGGTATAATTTCTTAATAAGAAGATGAAAAATCAAAAAAATCTTTAAAAATATTTTTAGAAAATTGGAAGGATTAAAATTTGAGAATAATACTAGCTTTATTTATATATATTTACGCCTTTGGGGTTGATGTATGTGAGCGAAGAGATATTGAAATGTCTGCATATATAGAAAAACACGCCGCTTTTAAAATAGAAAATATAAAAAGACTTTTAGATGATAAAAAATAATTTAAAAAACGCTTTAAAAAAACATATAAAACACCTATAAAGCTTTTAAGACTATAACTTTTTTATTTTAAAGATTATCTATTTTTACATTCATGCATCTAGTAATATCATTTTGAATATTCTTAAATTCTTCTAATAAAGATAAAGTTTTTTCTATTCGGTTAAGCTCTATTTGAAAAATAAAAGCAAGACATTCTTCAAATGTTTGATATTGCTTAAAATTCCTAAAGCATTTATAATCTTTTGCAAAATCATCATATCTAGCTAATATAACATTACATAAAGCTTTTTGCAAACACTTTACAGTATTTCTATCTTCGTCTTTTAGAATTTTTCTAAAAAACTCATCAATATACCCTATATTTCTCATACGATAGCCTTTATATGCTCTTTAGCCTCTTCTACGCCTTTTCCATATTCTATAATATCAAAATCTTCTTCAAAGAATGAAGTATCAAAACCACCCGTAATTTTTATAAAATCTTCATCTAATATAGTTTCTAATATATTTTTTGTCGCCAAAGATGAATAATATACTCTTAAGTCAGCATTTCCAAATCTTTCAAAATTTTTATCACTCATTCTTTTTTTAGAAGTTGTAATTGTTTTATCCAATTGTTTGATAATTTTTCTTATTTTTTGCTTTTCTTGTATTTTATTTTTTCCTTCAAGTGTTAAAAAATAATTTTGGTCACATAAACTAGTATAAAAAACCCATCTATTTAATTTTTCAACTTCACTGCACAAACTAATATAATTTTCCGTTTTAACAGTTTTTAAAGCATGTTGAGTATTTTTTGATTTTACTTCTATGGGTAACTTTGCATTATAGTCAGCATTTAATGTGTTAGCCGATATAAGCAAAGCTATGGCACATACGCCAGAGATTATTCCTTTCATAATTAACTCCTTGTTCCATTTAACTAATTTTATCAGTTTAACTCTTCAAATAAAATAAAAATTAAAATTTATCACAAACAAGCTTATGATTTTATATTTATCATCCCACCACTTCTATAAAATTTTTAAAGATTTCAATTTTCATTTACCAATTTTAAATTAGATTTTGGGTTGTTTGGTGTCTTTTGAATTTTTACAACTTTATAGATTTTCAAATCATCGATATCATCGATATCAATCCTAAAAGTAGTCGTTTTAAAACTATCACTTTGGTTAACTGGTTTAAATTCAATAACTCCAACATCTTTCTTTTCTACAAAAATCTTGCAAGCAATTTTATTATTATAGGTATAAACAACAAGATCTCCATGTCTTGGTTTTGAACTGTCTGTATCATATATAATAATGTCCCCATCTTCAATTATAGGAAACATGCTATCGCCATTCGCTCTAGCTGCTTTTAAATTTGATTTATTTTGTGATAATGGTATATAAGTAAATTCATCTTGACACTCATAAACATCATTAATTGGCAAGCCGCAACTTACAGAGCCAGTAATTCTAATTCTTTGTACTTCAATTGGCTCATCTGATATTAAAACATTTGCATCAGTTTCTCCAAGAACTTTCATAACCGCTTCGATAAATTCTGCAGTCATTTTTCTTTGTCCTAATGCATATTTTGAAATTGCAGCGGTTTTAATTCCATGTCCATTTCTATACCCATATGCGGTTAATTTCTCTGCTAGCTCATTTTGTGTTAAATTATGCTTTTTTAAGAGTTTCTTTAAATTCTCTCCATTCATATTTTATAACCTTATATTCCAAAATAATTATACATATTGTATAATTTATAATTCTACAAATCGGATTATTTTAAGAAAATTTTAATTATCCATTTTGTAGAATTATATTTATGAAAAGAATAGATTTAATTAAAAAAATAACTTTGAAATTTGGAGGAGCCAATAGCTCTTGGTATGCAAAACTTAACGGCAATAGGAAGGTTGATATAAAAACCGCATTAAAACTAAAAGATGAATTTAATATTCCATTAGAAGCATGGGGAGATTCTGAAATTTTGAGTAAAACAATGAATGAAATTATAAACATACCTAAGCGTGGGAGAAAAAGAAAGGATAGAGAATGAAAGTGATTGAATTAAAAGTTAAGATGCCTGATGAGTATTTTGAACTTTTGCAAAGTGTGGCAAATGATGGCGGATTTAATAGTATTAATGAGCTTATTGTGGATAAGATTGCTCATTTTATAAAACTTGAAAAATACTATAAAGAACTAGACAAAAAGGATATTCTAAGCCTTATTAAGACTTAGATTTCTCCTAAGTAATTTGGAGTTTGGGTAGAGTATGGTTTAGGTTGTGCAGCTTGTTCTAGCTGTTTTATCCTGTTTTCTAACTCTTTGATTTTTTCCATAAGATAAGGGATGTTTTTTAACAAGTTTAAATCTTTGTCATCCATTTTGGTAAGTCCTTTTCTTGATTTGGTGCAAAAAAATTATAGCAAAGGACTTTTTAAAACGGATTAAGGAATGAAATGCTTGAAAGATTGATTGAGATTATAGGATTATTTATTTTTACTTTGATGATGTTGCATTTTAGACTGTTTCTAGTGGCTGGTATTTCGGCTGGGATTTTAATATCTTGCATTTATCATTATCTAAAACGCATTTTTTATCACGGTAGTGAGGACAAATAATGTATTTAAATTTATCTTTTTTAAAAACCATTTCAAAAGGAGTTTTTTTTGTAACTAATTTATATCCTAAGTTAGGATATAGTCTTTTTGTCAAATCGTTTTCTAGCTTCATATCTTTAATACAAACTCTTTTTAGTTTTTGTTTTTTAGTTAAATATAAAAACAAAGGACGCATACTTAAACCAAATAAAACACCTATTAAAAAATATAACAAATTTTCTAAAGTGGCGGTTTTTAGCATTTCGGATAAGAAAGAATTAAACATAAAAAGCCTTTTTAATTTAAATTATAACATAAAGGAGCGTGGATGATACCAAATTTTATAGCAAGTTTTGATGTAGCTTTGGGGCGTAAAAGCTTAAGGCAAAGAAAAGGCTATTTGAAATTATCAAACACTATAGCTTATGGCGGTCTTAGCGTTGATGCTTTAGCATTGTATATTCAATTAGCAAAGCTTAGTGAAAAAACGATTGTAAGTGAAATCTATCTAAGAGAGTTTATAAAAGTTAAAAATAATCAAAGAATTAGTTTAAATAGACTAAGAATTGCTAAAAAAGAATTAATTGAACTCAGACTTTTAGAAATTAAAAAGGTTAGAAATGGCTCTTTAAATTTTTATGAGTGGATTTTAAAAGATGAAAATTATCAAGTTAAAAAGCATTTTAACAAAGCTTTATCTTTGCTTAAAAACAGTGATGAAAAGCTAAGTAAAACTCTTAAAAATAACGCTTCATCAATCGACAGAAAATTAACTACTGAAAACGAAAAAAATCAAAATTCCCTATATATAGAAACACGCACGCACGCACGCGATAATAAATTTATAAATAATATAAATATTAATAATAATAATAAATTTATAAAAAAAGAGAATTTAGAAAATTTAAAAAATAATCAAGAAAAGAAAGAACGCGTTTCTAATCAAAACGCCTCTTTTGTGACGAGCTTTATTGATTTTAGCAAAAAGGAGTTAGAGAAAATGGCAAAAAAAGAGTTTAAAGTCCCAAATGCAAATGAACTCATGGGGCAAATAATGGCTTTTAATGAGAAAAATGGAACAAGTTTTGGAGAAGAGTTGGCTAATGATTTTATAGGCTATTGGGATGCTAGGGAATGGAAAAGAAATGGAAAAAGAATGTCAAGCGTGGCAGGAAGTCTTTATACTTGGCTTAAATACGCTAAAGAAAATGAAGCAAGAAAAAATCAGCGTTTTAGCAGAAAAAAAGAAGCTAATCCTAGTGTGGTTGATAACTTGATGGAGTATTACGGAATGAAAGATGAGAACAAAAACAAGCTCTTAGGATGCTTTTAAGGAGTAAAAAATGCAAGAAAAAATACAAATTTTAATGGACTTATTGGAAATTAATAAGGCTCAAGCAACTGATATTGTAGGTAGATATCTCAAAAGCGTTAAGGATATTCATGCTTTTTTAGATTTTTATTTCGAAACTTTAGAAAGAGAGAATATCGTAGGGACAACTTATGAGAAATTAAGAAGAGTTTGCAAAAGAACTGAAATCGAGTTTAAAAAGCGTTTTGAAGACAAAGAAATTTTTTTAGAATGGTTAAAAAATAAATATAAAAATAGTCCATTTTTTAGATTGCTTGAAAGTGATTTTAAATACTCATATGTTTGTTATGATGGACAGGGCAACCTTTTTAAACGATTAGCAAAATCAATTAATATGTTGGTTTGTCTAAATAATTTTGGAGAATTAACCTACGAAGATGGAGAAATGCTAAAAAATAACGAATTTAAACACGCTTTAATAGATTTTATATTTAAAAATCAAGAGCGCATAGGAAAAGATATATATAAATACTTCTTATAAGATAAAAGGATATACATCTTTAAGCCATGAAGAAGAATATAATAACTTTAAGAAGGTGCAGAAAAAATTTTTTAAGGAGAATCAAGAAGAATTTCAAAAGAAAGTAAAAGTCAAAATGGCTTTTAAAAATATAAGCTAAATTTAAGAAAGTCTGAAATGGAAAAGTATATTTTAAAAATTGATTTAAAAAGCAATCCAGTTCCTTATAAAAGAACGACTCAAAGATCTAAATTTGTGTGCAGGGATTATCTTAAATATTTAGATTTTAAAAAACTCTTGCAAATGGAGTTTAGAAGACAAAATAATATTAGCTGTTTTCAAGCCTTTGATAAGCAAAAGAAATATGAGTTTTCTTTAAAAATAGGATTTAACAGCAAAAGGCATGGCGATGGGGACAATATCGTAAAATGCGTGTTAGATGCGTTATTTGAAAACGATAAGAATGTTTTAAAAGGCGATTATGAGATTATTAGTTTTAAAAAATCTTTTTTAGACTTAGAAATCAAAGAATTTAATTTTAAAGAAGGGGTGGCTTGATGGCTAGAATGATGACAAATGGCAAAAGTATGACAAAAGAAGAGCTTGTTTCAAAAATAGAGAGTTATTTTAATGAAAGAGTTGTCTTAAAAGAAACTAAGGAGAGTATTATTTTTGCACCTAAAACAAAAGTGGGATTAGCTGTGTATTTAGGAATTACAATGCAAACCTTAGGCGAGTGGGAGAAGGATAAGGATTTCGGAGAAATTGTATCTCAAGCTAAGCAAAAATGTGAAATGGATATTTTAAACCATTCCTTAATCGGCACTTATACTCCTAGCGTTAGTATGTTCTTGCTAAAAAATCAACATGGATATGTGGATAAACAAGAAGTTGTCAGCGATAACGTTCAAAAAATTGAAATTATAAGAAGTGAAATCAAATGAAATTAAAAATCGATTTTTCTTACACTCCGGCACAACTTAAAGTTTTTGATGATAAAAATCCACGCTTTATAACTGTAGCAAAGGGCAGAAGACTTGGTTTTACAAGGGGAAGTGCTAAGTTTGTTATCGAAAACTTGCTTTTAGGACAAAATGTTTTATGGGTGGATACCATACAAGCAAATTTACAAAATTATTACGAGTTATATTTTACACCTGAGTTAAAAAACTTGCCAAAAGATTTTTACTCATGGAGTGTGCAAGACAAGAAACTAATTATTAATGGAGCAGTGCTTCATATGAGAAGTGCTGAAAGAAGTGAAAATATCGAAGGTTTTGGATATGACCTTGTTATCTTAAACGAAGCAGGAATTATTTTAAAAGGTAGTAAAGGAGAGTATCTTTGGTACAACGCTATAAGACCTATGTTGCTTGATAACCCTAAATCAAGAGCAATTATCGGTGGAGTTCCTAAAGGAAAAAATCTATTTTATGAACTTTGCAGAAAAGAACTCAGCGATAAAAATTGGAAACATTTTCAATTCTCAAGCTATGATAATCCATTTTTAAAAGAAGAGCAAATTAAAGAATTAATTGAAGAAGTAGGCGGCGAAGATAGCGAAGTAGTCAAACAAGAAATTTATGGAGAGTTTATAGATAGCTCGAGTGCGGAGCTTTTTGCATTAACTGAAATTGAAAATGCGATGAGCAAAAACTCTTTTAGTATTGAAAAAATGCAAGGCGAGAATATTTGGGGGCTTGATGTAGCAAGATATGGAGATGATAAGAGTGTTCTTGCAAAAAGAAAAGGTTTTGTAATTGATGAGATTAAAAAATACTCACAACTTGGAACTATAGAATTAGCAAACAAAATACTAGCTGAATACAATCAAAGCGAAGATAAACCAAAAGGTATTTTTATAGATACTTGCGGTCTTGGCGTTGGCGTATACGATGTCTTGTTAAATTATGGTTTGCCTGTATTTGAGGCAAATTCTGCAAATTCTGCAACCAGTAATGAATACTTAAATAAAAGAGCACAAATGTATTTTACATTTGCTAAAAACTTAAAACACATGGAGCTTTTTAAAGATGAAGAATTAAAAAAAGATATGAGAATGATTGAGTATGAATATAGCGACAAGGGGCTTTTAAAGATAGTTTCAAAAGAGTATTTAAAAAAGAATTATGGCAAAAGTCCTGATGTTAGCGATGCGGTGGCATTAACTTTTTTTGAAAAACTATACAGCAGAAACAATACTAATGAAGATTGGAGTTATGATGGCTGGTGAGTTTTTAATGATCTATGATGCAATTGATGTAAACAAAATAAAAAAGCTTTCAAATTTAAGCGATGAGGCTATAAAGTCAAGTCTTGCAAATGAATTTTTAGAGCTTGTATCAGGGTTTAATAATATTTCTAAAAAGAAATTTAAAAGAGAATTTGCGGAGTTTTTATTTGAAAAAGGAGTGAATGAAAAAGATATTTTAAAAATAACAAATTTAAGCAAAACAACAATATGGAGAATTATGAATGAAAACAAAAAGAACTAATGATGAGAGAGTGTCGTTTTTAACACAACTCATTAGCGAAAGTAAAAGTGGATATGAAAATTACAAACCACACTTTAAAGAGTTGCAAGATGCTTATTTGCTTGAAAATAAGGTAATGCAAAAATTGAGAAAAAGAAATAAATCAAGTATCTACATACCAAAAATAAACGCTAAGGTAAAGTATTTAATCACTAGCTTAAATGATGTGTATTTTAATAGTGAGAGAATGGCAGATATTGAAACTTACATTAATAGCGATGATACGATTATAGAGCTATGGCAAAATGCCATAGATTTTTATAGCGGTAAAATCAATATGTTTAAGATTTTTCAACCGCTTTTCTTAGATGTTTTACTTGTGGGAACAAGTATCGCTAAGGTTACTTGGCATAAAGGAATGCCACGCATTGAAAGAGTAGATATTGATAGTATATTCTTTGATCCAAATGCGTTAAATAGCGAGGATGTAGGATATATAGTCAATGAAATTTACCTAACCTATAATCAAATCCATGAAAGACAAAAGCTAGGTTTTTATAAAAAAAATGAAATTGAAAAGCTTTTTGATGAAGATGATGAGTATAAAAAAGTAAAGCTTTATGATATTTATGAAAGAAAAAACGATGATGAGTGGGTGGTTTCTACCTTATTTGAAAATAATTTACTTAGAAATGAAGTTACTTTGCAAGATGGACAGCCTTTTGTCTGGGGTTCAATGCTACCACAACTTAAAAAGATAGATAACGAAAACTATGTAAGTGCTTATGGCGAGCCTATAATGGCTTCTGCTATGCCTTTGCAAGATGAAATTAATATAACTAGAAATCTTTTAATAGATGCAGTAAGAACTCATATCATGCCTAAAATAATGATGCCAAAATCAATGGGAGTAAGCAGAGAAGATATAGAAACCTTAGGAAAACCAATATATACAGATGATCCAAAGGGTGTGCAAATATTACCACCACCAAATGTAAATAGTGCGGGAATAAATTTACAGCTTTTAGAAAGCGAACTCACAGAAGTTACAGGAGTTAGTCCACAAAACAATGGAGCTCAAACTGCACAAAATGAAACAGCAACAGAAATTAGCATAAAAGCACAAGAAGGTGGAAGAAGAAGTGCTGACTATATAAGACAGTATAACGAAACTTTTATAGAGCCTTTATTTGATAGATTTGCAATGCTTGTTTTTAAGTATGGAGAAGATAATTTTTTTAATGGTTTTCAAAGAGAGGATATACCTAGTTTTAGATTTAAAATTCAAACCGGCACAGGTGCCATGAATAAAGAAATTAGACGTGCAGGAATTCAAGCTAGTATGCAAGTTTTTTCACAATTATATCAAATGTATATGAGCATAGGCGATGCAAATTCTGCTTATGGGATTATAAACGCTAGCAAAGAACTTACTAAAGAATTATTACCAATTTTAGGTGTAAAGAATGTAAATAGTTTATTTGCTTTTGAAAACAATGAAGATATTAATCCGCAAATGCAAGGAGAAACTAATGCTTAATATTGAAATTAAAAGCGATATATCTAAAACTAAAGGAGGAAAGAAATTAATAGATTTTATCAAAGCAAAATATAGTGAATGTTTTTATATAGCAAAAAATAACGATGAGAAAGAGTTAAGGTTAAAAGCTTTAGATACTATGGCTTTTTTAGACATAATAATTAACAAAATAAAGGATGAAGAAGATGGAAAATGATGCTTTAAAAGATTTAATAAATGCCATAACAGATGATGATAAAGGACAAGTTGCTAATAATGGCGATGAACCTACGAAAGTAGAAGATAATGAACCTATGCCGGTTGATAATGAGAATGAGCCTGATTATAAGGCGATGTTTGAAGCTTATAAAAGTGAAAATGACAACAAATTAAATGCTTTAATGAGTGAGCTTGAAGCTTTAAAAAATCCAAAAAAAGAGCCAAGCGAACAAGAATTACAAAGAGAGCAGTATTTAAAAGAATTAGGACTTGATGGACTTGATGAGAAATTAAAAAGGCTTGAAGAGCTTGATAAAAAGCAAAAAGACAAAGAAGAGCAAGATGCGCTAATCGCTAAATACGCACAAGTAGAAAGCGAGTTAAGAAAAGCCTATCCTGATGCGGATTTAAAGGCTATGGCAGAACTTGCAACAAAATTAAGCGGTTTAGGCGAAGGTAATATTGACAGCTGGAAAACCTTACTTAATTTGGTCGGAAAATCAAATAATGCTAAAAAAGCTGAAGATTTATCAAGTGCAAATAATAATGTAAGAACTAGTGATTTTAACGATAAGTTAAAAAAAGGCGAAGTTAGCGAGATAGATCTAGGTAAAGAATTATTAAGTTTAGTATAAAGGAGAAATTATGGATTTTATAACAGCTTTAAAAGGTGGTACGGGATTAGGATCTAGCTTTGCAGATACTTTGATGAAAACAAGCAATTTCACTCCAAATTTAGCAAGTAGTAGTGGTTTTTTAAATGGATTAAAAAATTCTTTTAGTAATTTTGAAGATTGGTTATTTAAAAGTTCTGATGCAAATAAAGTAACTAATTTTGATAGATTAGGAAATGTTTTAGGTGGTGCTGGTGCTTTATATGGTGCTTATAATCAGCAAAAGATGGCACAAAAGAATTATGAGCTACAAAAAGATGCTTATAACTTCAATAAGTATCTAGCTAATGAAGAATTAAATAGAAGAAAGAATATGGAAAATAAACTTCAAAACGTTTGGAGTAATTAAATAAATTTGGATTTAAGGAGTTTGTTTTAAAGGGTAAATCTTAACCCCTTGTATAAGGGGCTTTGTTTATTGATTGTTAATTTGCATTGACAACAATAATACAAAGTAGTATAATAACTATTAAGATTTGTAGCATCTTATTTCACCGCCTTTCTAGGTGGTAATTTAGTGCTAAGGGTGGCGACCCTTGGCACCACACCTTTTAAAATTATACACAAACTTCCTTAAATCCTTTATTTTAAAAGAAAGAATAAAGGAAACAAAATGGCATTTTATAACCCACAAAGAGTAGTATTTAACCCCGATACAGGCGTTATACAAAACGCAGGAAAAGTCGGTGGTGTCTTATATGACATCATGAGCAAAAGTTTTGATGATAAAGTTAAAGCTAATGAGTTTCAGCAAGAGCAAGATTTAAGAAAGCAACAAATGGAATTTAATCAGGCTATGCAAAATAATCAGCTTTTGCAAAATGAATTTAATAATGCTTTAGCCTTGCAAAAATTTGACCTTGAAAGACAAAAACAAGCTCAAGATAATGCTTTAAATTGGGCTAAATATAAAGAAGATAAAGATTATAATCAAAAATATTTAGATTATTTAACTGGTAAAAATACTAATAAAACAAATAATAATTCAGGCTTTAGTATAGATACTAATAGCAATTTAACTGAACTACAAACAATGAAAGATGTTTTTAGCAAAGAAAGTAATGGCGGGGATTTGTATAATTTTGCAAAAACCGCTAAAACGCAAAATATAAATTTAAATGATATTTATGGATTTGGAGATACCATAAGTCAAAAATTAAGAAATACTCCTTTTAACAATAGTAAAAACTTAAAACAAGAATTCGCAGATAAGCTAAAAGCTGAAATAAATTTAGCACTAGTTAATATCACAAGTGGCAGGATGAGCAATGAAGATAGGCATAGATTAGAAGAATTGGTTAAAACAGATAGTTTTTACTTCTTTGATAAGTATGCTAAACATGATATTGAAAAAGCAGTAGAAATACTATATAGGGTAAAAAATGATGCCTTAAAAAAAGAATATATGGATATTTGGAAAACAGAAAGGTATTTAAAAGATAGAGATAATATAGAAAATTATTATAACAATATGTATAAAAAGCTAGAAAATGAAAAGGCTATGATAAAAGATTTTATAAATGGTGGAAATATTTTAGCTTCTCAAGGGCAAAGAGTGCCATTAAATAAGATTTTATCACAACAACCGCAACAACAATTAACTCAAGATTTTTTACAACAAAACAATATGATTACATTTAGATAATAAGGATAAAAGATGACAATACAAATACCACAAGGTGCAAAAACAATGCAACTTTTTGATATGAATATAGATATACCAGAAGGAAAAACTTATATAGATATTGATGATAATTTTTTGCAGAATAAATATAATCAATTTATGCAAAATAATCAGCAACAAAACAATTTTAATTCGCAAGAAGAATTAGCTTTGGATGGTAAGCCTATGAGTATGTATCAAGCACCACAAGTAAGCCAAAATGAGCCACAAGAACAAGGAGTATGGAGTAAAATAAATAAGGGTCTAGAAGATTTTAATAACCTTATAGATCCAAAAAGAATGATATCTGAAGGATTAGATTATCTTTCTCCAAGAGTTACAAGCGGAGAAGAAGGAGTAAGGCAAAAAATAGAAGATGTAACAAATCAGGTATCAGGTGGGTTGCTACCTAGAATTTTTACTAGCCCTAGCAATGAAGAGCAAAAACAAATTTTTCAAATCGCATACGATGAAATAAAAAAATTAGGATATGAGCCATTTTTAGAAATAAATAATGGAGACTATAAATATATAGGCGTTGATAAAAATGGAAAAGAAGTTGATTTTACTCCTAGTTTTAGAAATACACTTGCTAGTACTAAAAACGAGTTAGCATTTTCTGTAGCTGGTGGATATGCTGGAAGCTTAGCAAAAACAGCAGGGCAAACAATAGCTAAAAAAGCCTTAAATTATTTCGCACCATCTGCAATTGGTGCTGGTAGCGGTGCTATGGCTGATCTTCATTCGCAAAGTAATAATACAGGAATTGAAGCAAGTTATATGGATTATGCTAAAAGGTTTGGAAGTGCAGCCGCAGAAGATGCCTTAGCAGGTGCTGTAGTTGGATCAGCTATAAAGGGAATAGGAAAAACATATAAAAGTGTTGGTGATTTAATAAGCAGTGTTAAAACAGGAGCACAAGCTGGTAAAGATATGATAGATGGCATGGCAGTAAAAGGTGGTAATTTAAAAGAAAATATAGGGGATAAGCTTAGAAAAATAAGCCCTAGTATTTTAAATGATTTAGCTTCACAAGGTAGCGAAACTTCTAGACTTTATGCCAAAGAAATTGCAGACAGTAAAGGTAATGGCGTCTATGATGAGCTTTTAAAAAATGCAAATAAAATGCCTTTAGAAGTCAATCAAGGAAATGCTATTGTTGATACTATTGCTAATAAGGCTAATTACTTTAAAGAAATGTCAAAAAATAAAACTATAAACAATATTTTAGGAAAAACAGAAGAAGGTTTAAGAAAATTTAGCAAAAATATAGGTTCAAAAGAAGCAATACTAAATCAACAAAATCTCTTAAACATGTCTTTAATGGACGATGATTTAGCAAAAATGGCAAGAGATGTTTTAATCGCTAAGCCTGAAGTTGCTAATAAGGTTGGTAATACTTTAGCAAATAGCGATGAAGCTTTACTTAAAAACTTAAAGCTTGATAATGAATTTAGCGCTAAAAATCTTTATGATTTAAATAACGCTAGAAAATTAAGAGCTTATGAAGAGTATGGAAAAGGACTTGATAAACTAGATGAACTTAATCCAAATGGCATAAAAATAGATAAAAAAAACTTAAATGATTTAATACAGAACGCTGATTTTTTTGGGCAAAACATACCTAAAGCTTTAAAAGACTTTTTAAAAGAATTAAATAGCAATACTCCTATGAGTGCTACAAAACTTAATACACGCATTAAAGAGCTTAGTGAAGAGATAAAAACAAATAAAAGCTATGATTTTAATAGCTTTTTAGAAAACTTAAAACAAAACCTATTAGATAGTATGGTAAAAAATGCTACTAATCCACAAGAAGCAAAGGAGATTTTAACCAAGATTAGAAGTGATTATAAAGCTTTTAAAACTTATGAAAAAAGCAATATAGCAGATAAACTTTCAGGCAGTGAAAAAGATATTACTAAAAAATTAAAACAACTTATAGATGAAACCAATCCTAAGAAAAACTACGAAAGCATAAGTAAGGGACTTAATGATAAAGAGTTAATCATACTAGATGATGAAATTATAAAAAGATTTATAGATAAAAACAAGCTTGAGTTTAATGGCAAGTATATAGTTAATTATCCTAAATTAATGAAAGATATTGAGAATTTTACT
Organism: Campylobacter sp. BCW_6871; assembly: GCF_001762325.1. Classification (NCBI taxonomy): domain Bacteria; kingdom Pseudomonadati; phylum Campylobacterota; class Epsilonproteobacteria; order Campylobacterales; family Campylobacteraceae; genus Campylobacter; species Campylobacter sp. BCW_6871. The sequence continues at coordinate 72,578 of NZ_MJWQ01000066.1, forward strand.
CCTAAAAGTAATAGTGCAAAAGAGAAAATACAGGTTTTAAAAAGTATTTATAATTTGCGTTCAAGCTTTGAGCATATCATTGATGGTATTTTTAATACTAAGGCAAAAGAAGCTGGAAAAGGTATATCAACTGACTTTAAAGCAAGAGCTATGACTATGCTTGTAAATAGTTTTACAGATCATGTGGCTTTTATCTTTTTAAGATTTGCAGAAATTGGCAAGAGAGCAGGACTTAGGATACAAATGCGAAGAGCTTTTGCAAATATCAATACTTTGCAAGATTTTAATAAAGCTAGTAAAAACTTTATAGAAAGCATTAAAGATAAAACACTCAAAGAAGAAGCACAAGAAGCTAGAAAAGAATTTAATGTTAAAGTTAAAGATTTAATCAAAGGCGACAACTTCTTCATGGATAAAGCTGATCCGAGCAAAGCAAAGAGTGATTATACTGCTAAATTTAATGTAGAAAAATGGATTAATAATGTTTCAGGAATTTTAAAAGATGAATGGGTGGTAAATTTAAAAGCTATGACTAAAAAACACCCTGAAATGTTTAAAAACGAAGCAGATGTATTTAAGGTAATTAAAGAGATAAAAGACAATCCTACTCATTTTTTTAAAAACTATGATGATGAAGTGGCATTAATAGCTAAACCTTTAAAAGATGATAAGGTTGGCAATATAGCCATAAAAAAAGATAGTGGCAAAATTATACATATTAATAAAACAAAAGGTAAGGATTTGGAAAGATTAAATCGTAGAAATAAAGCAATGCTGACAGGTACGCCAACTCCTGCAACCACTAAAGGCAGTACTACCAATGTGGAAGGCGATTTATTACAGCATTCTTTTAAAAATTCTACCCAAGCTAAGCCTAAAAAAAACTTAATGGATGATATAAAAGATAATATTAAGAATAAAGAAGTAGAGAAAAAGAATAAAAAAAGCGTAAAACAAAGACTTGATGAGAAAATACAAAATGATAAAAAAGCTAGAAAGCAAAGAATTGAAAAAATAAAACAAGTTATAGCTAGAAAGCAAAGAATAGATAAGGTTACAGATAAAAAAATAGCAGGAAAAATAGGCACTCATACGCTAAAAAATCTTATTAAATTAAAAGAAAGGAGCGAAGATAATAAAAATTAAGGGCTTAAAGTCCTTGATTTTTATCTCGTTTTTGTCCTAAAAATTGAGAACTTATAACCCCTATTGAGGTAACAATTCCCGCTAAACTTAACCAAGGATAATCCAAATATGCAAGAAAAGCACTAAAAATAAAACCTATTATAACTATAATAAAAGCAAATAATTGACCTTTTTTAACGTATTTGATTTGTTGTGGTGCTAAATTTCTTATAGCCTCTTGGTTTTTACTATCCTCTTCAATTAATTTCTTTTCAATATTTATAATATGATCTGTTTGTTTTTCCATTAAAGAAATGCACTTTTCTTGCATTTCTTTTGATAGTTTGGGTAAGCAATCGAAAGAAGAATTAACATTAATAAAAGTATTATTTTGTTGATTTAAAGTAATATTACTTTTGTTTTGTGATTTTTTCAAATTTGGCGTTATACTCTTCATTGCTATGTTTTCTTAATTCTTCTGATTTTTTATAAAAATCAGTTATCATTGTTTTTCTATCTTTTAAAGATGTAGCTTTAAGGATATCTGCATTAAACATATTTGTAAAGCCAAATAAAAAAGCATTTATGTTTGACATTTTTACTCCTTAAAATTCCTTAGCTTATACTGATTTTAATTAAATTATACCTTTTTTATAGTTAATTTATACTTATTTTATATGTTTTATATACTTAACTTATAGGTTTTTTATAGTCTTATTTTAAAAAAAATATATCTACTTTATTTTAAAACATACTATTTTTATTTTATAAAAGGTTTTATAGATTTTGAAATTTCATCTAAAACTTTTGCTTTTTCATAATTAATGAGCCAACTATCAACCCATTTAGGTGTTTCGCCTTTTGCATTCCAATTGATAACACCATTATAAACAGCTCCGACCATATTTGCAAATTCTTTTTTTGTAAGCTCTAATTCATTTAATTTTTTTTCAAATGTTTCTATATCCATTTAATATCCTTGTTGGTTTTAGTTATTATAGCAAAAAATACATAAAAATTTAACTTTTAATAAAAAATAATTATAAAAAAATGTATTTTATGCTTGACATATATTATAAAAAAGTGTATAATCACTGCATAAAAGTTATAAAATAATTAACTTTTATAAATCAAAACAAAAAGGTAAAAAATGGAAAAATTAGCTGTAATTAATGGCGTGGATGTAGAGTTGGAGGTAGCCAACGACCAAGTAACGACTACCTCTTTAGACATCGCGGCGGTTTTTAATAAACGCCACGATAATATTATAGCAAAAATTGAAACTTTCCCAAAGGATAGTTTCACTGACCTTAATTTTAAGGCGAGTAAATATATTGATAGCACGGGTAGAATTTTACCTTGCTACAAAATCACTCGTGATGGTTTTTCTTTGCTTGTTATGGGTTTTACAGGCGAAAAGGCTTATAAATGGAAAATCGAGTTTATCAAAGCTTTTAATGAAATGGAAAAAAGACTAAGAAAT
>NZ_MJWQ01000066.1:75235-150451 GCF_001762325.1 Campylobacter sp. BCW_6871
AAGACTAAGAAATATTGAATATGAGAAGCACGATAAGTTAGCTTTTAGACAAAGCTTAGGTTACAAATCTCAATTAGCACAGCAAAAGCAAAAATATGAGAATGAGATTAAAGCTTTAAAGTATGATTTAGAACAAAGTAAAAACAATTTTAAAGATAAATTAAATTGTATATTGGCTAAAAATGGCTTATATGCCTTTGATTTTAAAACTTTTAAAAATTATGCCTTAAAGCTAGAAAAAATGTTAAAAGATTTAAAAGATGATGAAAACAAAGAGAATAAACTACTTTTAAGAATGCAAAATGATTTCTTAGAATGTTTAGAACTTTATAAAAGTATAAATATTTGAAGTCTTCACCCTGCTTTTTTTGAAGACTTTTTAGTGTTTTAAGGACAAACTAAGCAGGGTTTCTTTAAAATATCATTAACTATATTAAAAGATTAGTTCTTATCTAGCTCTTTATCGCTACGATAAGGACTACTAAAAGCATTAAGATTATAATAACTTCGTTCATCTTAACCTCCTTTCAAACTTTTTACAAAGTCTTCAAAGAGATATCCTTAAAACCATAAAATTATACATAAAAAATACTTAAAAATTTAATTTCATTTCAAAACACACTATATTTGAAATAGTCATTTTTGGAAAAATCCTTAAAACTAAACTAAGGAGAATTCAAAAATGGCTTTACCTTCAATGGGACATACCCCACCCGCAACAGAAAATGTTAAGTTAAAACAATCAATATATGAAACGATTATTAAAATTGGAGCTACTGAAACACCAATTCTAAATAAAATAGGCACTTCAAAGGTTACAAATCCTTTAACTCATAGTTGGATTACTGATACTTTTGAAGAACCAAAAAAGAATGCAAATTTAGAGTTAAGTAAATTTGTAGGTGAGACAAAAAACACAGCTCAAAAAACTACAAATGCTACTCAAATATTCATTACCGAAGCCATGGTATCAAAAGCTTTATTAAAAGCAAATCAATATGGTGGCAATGAAATGGAGTATCAAATCGGCAAAAAAACCAAAGAACATAAAATGGATATGGAATATGCTTTATTTGGTCTAGACAGAGATAGTGATGTAAAAAAATCAGTTTTCAAAGATTATGTTCAAGCGCAAGAAGCAACAAGTGGAGAAATGGCTGGACTTTTTCATTATATCGCTAAAGGAAAAGATAGCTTTGCTGATGGAAAGCGTGGAAATGTATTAGCTTTTGATGAAACAGGAGATTGGAGTGGAACTGCAACAGAACTAACAGAAGATAAACTCAATCAAATTTTGCAAACCATTTGGAATAGCGGAGTTACGCCTAAAGATGTCTTTTTAGGAGCTGACTTAAAAGGAGCTATTAACAAATTTGCTACAAGAATTTTAGGCAATGAAACAAAACTAGTAGGACAAGTAGTGAGCCTTGAAACAGATTTTGGAACGGTAAATTTCCATATGCATAGATTATTAAGCCCTAAATATGGTTTGGGTGATGTTTTAATTGCTGGGGATTTTCAATATATGAAACATGGGCTTTATATTCCTACTATGATTGAAGATGTTCCAACTGATATTACTGCAAAAGCAAAAAGATTTTATACGCAAAGCACTTTAGAAGTAAGAAATGCTGATGCTTTTGCTATAGGAGTGGGATTAACTAGCGGAAATAATGCAAAGGCTAAAGCGGTTTTAAAAGCAGCAAAAGGTGTGTAATGCTTTGTATTATGGCTAAAAAACTCGTTATCGCTAAAGTTAAAAATTCTTACAAAATGATAGAAGATGATGAAGTTTTAAAAGCCTATTTTATGGAAGCATTTTATTATATTTTATCAAAATGTGTTCCTAGCGTTCTTTTAAAAAATGTAGAACAAGGCGAAAAAGTTTTTAGGCAAGTTAGAAATAATCATTTTTTGATTATTCCTGATGAGCCTGATTTTGATAATGAAAAAGAACATTTAATGATAGATGAAACACTTAGTTTTGCTGTGATTAATTATGTTTGTTATTTGATTACAAGATGCGAAGAAAAAGACTTTCTGGCATTATGCGACAAGATAATTTATGAGTATATAGCTAATGATGGCAAGGAGCTTGATGATGAAAGAACATGGTTGTAATTGTAATTTCACAAAAAAATTTAATAGAGCTTTGAGTTATAAAGACTATGTGCAAAGTATAAATAGTGCTGATTTTATAGCTTATTTAGATGATAAAAAATGGCTTTTAGCCATGGATGATCTGCTTTTCTTTTGTGAAAAGAGAATTAAAGACAGTGATTATTACGAAGGTTAAAAATGGGAACAAGTTTAAACGAATTAAAAACAGGTAGAGAAAAACTTGAAATCATAAATCAAGTTTTAGCTAGAATAAACAGCATTTCAGAAGCAATAGACAATACAAGACTTGATGAAGTTGTAGGCTTAAAACAAGCTTGCGAATCTTTAAAAAATGAATGTTTAAAATTTAAAAATGATATTGTAGATAAAAATGATGATATTTTAAGCAAATATGATGATATTAATAAAAAATATTCAAATATAAGTGAAAAATACAACAATGTAAATGCAAAATTTGATTATATTAAAGAAGCGTATGAAGATTTTTCTTTAAATAAACAAGAAATACAAAACATTAAAGATTTTTTAGAAAATAATACAGAAGAGTTTGAGAATTTAAAAAAAGATATACAGAAATATGAAGAAATAAAATTTAATTTAGATAATTATATTAATGAAATTAAACAAAATAAAGATTTTGTAAAAGAATATTTTGATTTGAACACAAAAATTAAAGATGAAATTTTAAGTGAACTTAATCATGCTTTAGAAATTGTAGATAGCTTACATTTAAATGTTGATGAATTAAAAGAAATAAAACCTGAATTAATAAGTATTAAAAAAGAAGTAAAAGATTTAGCAAATGAAGCAAAATTAGTAGTAAGTGAAGCAAGCGAAATTATAAAAAATAAAATTAACACTATATTCTTTGAAAACCAAAGATTAAATCAAGAAATGATAGATAGTGTTAAAAAGCTAGAAGAAATTAAATTTGATATTGGAGTTAAATATAAAGAAATAGCTAGTGCATATGAACTACTTTTAGAAAGCAAGCAAAATATAGAAGATTTAAGAGAAGTTATAGCTTTATATAAAGAATTTGAAAATGATATAACATCTTATTCCCAAATTATAAAAGATTTTAAAAGTAAAATAGAAAATTTAGAACGAGATTTAAAATCACAGTCTGAAAGTATCTACTCTTCTTTAAATGATAAACAAAATGAAATATTAAAAAATTTAAATGAAGTAAAAAATGAAGCTTTAGTTAAATTTGATGAACTTACAGCAAAATGTGAAGGGTATAAAATACATTTTGAGCAAAGTTATGATAGGTTTAATCAAAGAGCTTTGATAGCTAATGAAGATTTAGGTAGGTTAGCTGAAGTTGCTAAAAAAGAACTAGGTAATGATAAGTTAATTTATGAAACAGAATTAAAAGTTTTAGCTGAAGAAACAATAAAACAAATGGAAGAAATGCTCAAAGGTTTAAGTGATGAAAGAAATGAAGTCACAGAGGTTTTTGAAACTCAAAAGAAAGAATTTACTACTCTTGTAGATACTTCTAAAGTTATGATTGACAACTTAAATCATATTTTTAATGCGAATTATCAAGCAAAGAAAAATGAGTTTAGTATTATTTTTAATGAAAAATTGCATAGTTTAAACGAGAATAAGCAAGATTTTTTAAATGAGCTTGTGAGCGCAAAAGAAAACGGACTCAATAAAATAAATGAAACAAAAGATCAAAGCCTTAATGAAATAATCCAAACAAAAGAACAAGGACTTAATGAGCTTGAAACTAAAAAAGGTGAGTGCATAGATGAGATTGACAATCAAGCAAGAATCTATGATATAAGTGGTGTTAAGGCTAATGTTGAATATCTTCTTTCTTTGCTTAATGAGAAAGATGATGGTAAAGATGATGGAATTAAAGATGAAATTGCAAATATAGAGCAAGGTATAAAAGATAAAGAACAAGAGCTTGAAGAGATAAAAAAGCAAATTGAAGAAGCTTTAAACAATAATGATGAATTAAAGCAAAAAAATGAGGAATTAAAGGAAATTAAAAATCAAATCGATGAGGCTTTAAGTCAAGAACCACCTGCTGATACAAGCGAACTTGAAGAGAGAAAAGAAGAACTTGAAAATCAAATTGCTGAGCTTGAAAAAGAGATTGCTGGTGAATTAATTAACAAAAAAGAGGAAATTGAAAAAGAACTTGAAGAAGCTAATCAAAACTTAGAGGACAAAAACAATGAGTTAGAGCAAAATGAAAAAGATAAAAAGCTAATTACACAAAAAGTATTAGATATAACTATTAAAACTTTAGAAGCGCTTATAGATACAAAAGTAAGTTTAAATGGTGATGAAGAGATAAATGGAAATAAAACTTTTGCTAATCCTATTTTAGTAAAAGTAGATCCAACTAATGATAACCATTTAACAAATAAAATCTATGTAGATACCGCTTTAAATACAAAAGCAAATTTAAATGGAGATAATATATTTAATGGCACAAATACTTTTAATCAGGCATTAACTTCTCCAACCAATCCAACAAATGATAATCACTTAACTAGAAAATGGTATGTAGATTATGGTGGTGGAATTAAAAATCTTGGCACAACTGGCAGTATAAATCTAGATTTAAGACAAGCTCAACATTTTATTTTAACAGCAAATGCAGGAACAAGCATAGGAATAGCTAATTTTGGAGGAGTAGGAAAAAGCGGAACAATAACCATAAATAATTGTCAAAATGTAGTAGCTTTTAATGCCCCTTTTAAATTTAGAATAGCTCAAAGTGGATTTAGTGGCACTGAAACTTTTGCTTATTTTTGCATAGCTTCGAATAATGTAAGATTAGTAAGGACTTAAAATGAATTGTCTCCTTCTTTCTAATAATGGTATAGCACTAAATTTACCTCCATCTTTAGGAGGCTCGGTTGCAAATTATAATTATATGTTAAAGCTAGACATGATTTATAAACAAGCAGTGGTATTGCCATCAAATATTAATAATAAAGAAGTGGTTATGTTAGGCGAAGTTTGGACGACTGGAAATATGTCTAATAAAACTTCTGCAAATACTTTGCATATCACATGGAACAATTTTAACTCTAGTGTAGAATTGCATGCTTTAAGTAAATATTACACTGCCAATGCAAAAATCAAAGTAGAGAAAAAATTCAATTTTGGAAATATAAACAACTTACAAATAATGCTAAGTTCTTGGCAAAGCGGTAGTTCAAATGCAAGTGCTGGTTGGAACTTAAATGATGGGAATAGATTAAACCCAAGAGCAAATTTAACATTATACTGGAATTAAGAAAGGGTAAATATGTTTTATGATTTAAAAAATAAAAGTTTAAAATATGATGATATTTTTTTAAAAGATGTAAAAATACAAAACGAAGAAGGTGAAATTGATGCACAAGATACTTATTTTTTAAGTGCTTGCGATGATAAGCTTTTAAAAGAGCTTGGTTTTGCTAAAGTTAAAGAAGAAGAAATCCCAAGTTTTAATGAAAAAATTGAAGAACTTCGCCAAATTCAAACTTATGATGAAGAAAATAATCTTTATATTATTTCTTATGAGATTAAATAAAAAGCATTAGAAGAGTTAAAAGAATTAAAATTAGAAGAACTAAAAGCTATAAAAGAAGAAAAGCTTTTGTTTATGCCTTTTAAAAATACTATATTTCAAATTGATACGGAAGCAAAAATTAATATTAGCGGAAAAGTTAGCGAGATAATGTTAGCAAATCTCAATAATACTCCTTTGGAAAATATTGCTTGGATTGATAAAGATAATAAAATCATTACATTTAACAAAGAAGAATTTTTAGAATTTGGGGTTGGTATCGCTAAATATACTGAAAGTATTATTTTTAAAAATGATGAACTAAGAAATAAAGTGAAAAATGCTACATCTTTAGAAGAATTAAATTTAATTGCATGGGAGAGTAAAGAATGAATAACTTAGAAAACAACACTAATGTTATTTTATTTGCAGGCAGTGCTATATTAGCTTTTTTTTATCAATTTTTAGCGTATTTTAAAATAGAAACAGCTCAAGTTATTGTTTTGCTCATTGTTTTTAGCTTTTCAGGTATAGCCTCTATGATTAAAACTTTAGCTCTAAGAAAAAATTTTAGAAATTTTTTAATCACAGATATTTTAAGTAAAACTTTAATGTTTTTTGTGCCTTTTATCTTAGCTATTATGGCTAAGCAAATCAGTGTTTTTTACTATCTTGTGGATTATTCTTTTAGCTTTTTAACCATAGGTGAGTTTTTAGCATTTTTAATCAGTGTCCAAAGCATTAGGAAAAAAGAAGATATTAAAGAAATGGACTTTTATAATCTTTTTATAGAAAAATTTAAAAATATAGCAAACAAATATTTAAAATTAGAAGGCGATAAAAATGAAAAATGAATTAAAAAGGGTTTGTGTAAAACCTTATGATAAAGATAGATTTGAAGTGATACAAGATTATGAGTTTATTTTGCCAAATTACAAAGGCATTGTACCACAAGGTTTTAAAACTGATGGAGCGAGTATTCCACGCCTTTTTTGGTCTTTGTTTCCACCTTTTAAAAGTGAGTATTTTAGCGCTTGTGTTGTCCATGACTATTTGTGTATAAATGCAAAATCAAGAGATGATTATAGGCTAGCTGATCTTGTTTTAAAAGAAGCAATGCAAGCTTAAGAAATAAATAAATTTAAGATTTTTGTTTTTTATTACTCTTGTAATTTATTTCATCAGATCAAATGTTTAATAAAGGGGATAAGATGAGTTTAGAACAGGTTATAAATACTCAAAATGAAAGTTTAAATCAAATTATAAGTAGTTTACAAGAATTAGTTTTAAGTTATAAAAATGGTAATTTGAGTTTAGAAGATGTTAAAAAATTAATTAACGAAACTATTGAAAATATATTAAATGATTACATAAAAGAAAGCGAGCTAAAAGAAAAACTAGAAGCCTTGCTAGAAGAGCTTGGCATCAATGCAAATATCAATGAAGAGAGTTTAAAAGAAGTTGTATTAAAAGTTGTTTTAGAAAATCAAGAAAGTTTAAAAGGTGATAAGGGTGAAAACGGGTTAAGTGCTTATGAGATTTGGAAAAAGCAAGTTGGAAATGAAAATAAAAGTGAAGATGAGTTTTTAGCCTCATTAAAGGGTGAAAAAGGAGATAAAGGTGACAAGGGAGACAAAGGCAAGGATGTAAACTCTGATTTAAAAGAATTACAAATTATTAATGGTAAAAAACTCAAAGTAGAGTTTAAAACCATTCAAGCAAGTTCTGCCTATCCTTTAAAAACCTTAGCTCTTTCAAGACTTGGAATTAAGTTAGTTGGAGATGATGATTATTTAAAAATTAATAGCTTAGAATTTTTAGATAACTCTAATAATAATCTTTTATTAGCAAATATAGAAAATGAAACTTTAAATAAAGCAGCAAATGAACATGCTAGTACTTTACCTGCTGAGTTTAGTTTAGAGAGTGCTAATACTGAGAGTTTAAGTTCTTTTGCAAAAGTAAAAATTACCTCAAATGGGGCTTATCAATATGGAAATCGCTATACTCCATACTATGCTTTTAGAGAGTATGATGAAAAAAATATTAGTGTGTTTTTAGCTAATGATGGATTAGAGAATCCTTTTTATACTATAGAATGTGAACTTTCAAAACCTATAAAAGAATTTAAATTCACCCCATGGGGAAAAGGAGTGGGTGGATCTTTCTTTAGTGAAAATCTAAATATTAAAATTTATATAGATGATGTGCTAATTAAAGAAATTAACTCTTTAAATCCAAATGGTAAAGAAATAGATACAGATCTTACTATAAGTTTTAACATTCAAGAAAATAAACTTATCTATGATGAGTTTAGAGACAATTTAGAACAAAGATTTAGACAAATAGAAAATAAGCTTATAGCATTAGGAAATTAAACAAAGGATTATAATGAAAATAAAAATTATTAGAAGATACATAGCTAATACTTGTGTTATTGGTAAATTTAAGGTTTTAAATGATGATGATAATATTCTTTTTGAATGCTTTTCTTTAGAGGAAGACAAAGAAGGTTTAGAGAGTGGTAAAGATTTAAGAATACCTGAAGGAAATTATAATTTAAAAAGACATCCGGGAAGTCGGTTTGAAGCGACTTTAAGAAAGATTACAGGGAACGATAAGGACACTATGTTAAATGTTTATAATGATTTAGTGCCTTATGAAAGACACATTTTAATACACTGGGGAAACACTGACAAAGATACTGAAGGTTGTATTTTGCTAGGACTTACCAAAGATAACAATAACGAAAGCATAGGACAAAGCAGACAAGCTTGCAAAGAATTTTATGATTTGGTGTATGGTAAAAATCTTGAAGACATTAAATTAGAAATAACAAATGAGTTAGCATAGAAAGGAGATAAAAGTTTAAGTAGGTTAAAGTTTACACCCCGCTTTTGCGGGGCAAGGCTAATAAGCCTTGACTATAATTACACAAAGTAGTATAATTATAATTATAAACTTCTGGTATGACATTTATATCACCACCTTTCGCGGGTGGAATTTAGCCATAGGGGGTCAGACCTACGGCTAACCCTTAGGGGTATTATACAAAAACCTTACTTAAACTTCTAAAACAAAATATGATAAATCTTTTATTTGGAAATGCAAAGCTTTATATCGCCTTAGCTTTAATGGCAATCTTAGCAGGATATTTTTATCTAAGACTTGATAGCACAAAGGCAAAATTAGAAAAAAGTCAAAATGATTTAGCCTTAGCTTTAGAGATTAATAAAAACAACGAAGCAAGGCTAAAAGAACTTACGCAAATTCATAAAGCAGAATTAAAAGCAATCAATGAAGCAAACAATCAAAAAAACGAAGTTAAAGAAAGGATAGAATATGTTAAAGAATACATTTATAAAAGCAATGAAAATAATATTACCAAGCTTTTTAACGATGTCGTTGATAGGTTGTGGGATGCAAACTCAACAAGTAGTAACCAAAATAGAAATTCAAAAAGTAAGAATTCCGCAAGAGTTATTAACACTAAGCCCCCTTGAAAAGCCAATAGCAAAAAATGAACTAGATATTTTAAATGCTTATTCTATGCTTTTTTACAAATACAAACAGTGTGAAATTCAGATAAGCAAAATAAAGGAGCTAAATAATGAGTAATACAAATGTTGATTACAACAAAAGACTTGAAGCATTTAAAGAAATTTATCCGCAAATTTTAGAAATGAGTTTAGCAGAAAAATCTCCATTTGGAGAATTTAAAAAGCTTTTAGAACAATTTGGAAACGATAATGTTATAAGAAATGACCAACAATTTCAAAGCTTGGCACAAGCGTTGGTAAGTGTTGGACAAACCATAGTGGCTCAAAGTCAAAATACAGCTTTATCCATGATTTTACAAGGCGATGAAAACGAGCTTAACGCTGAAAAAGCTTTACTTTTAAGAGCTCAAACAGAAACAGAAAAAGCAAAACCTGCATTAATAGCTAAACAAACTTCACAGATAGATGATAATTTAAGAATAGAAGCTGCAAAAGTTACACAGAGTGTTCAATTTGGATATTGTACCGGTGGTCTTGATATACCACAAGAAATTATGAAGCTTGTTAAAGAAAAGATAGAAAATATAGAAAAGTCTTCATAATGCTTATAGATGAAAAAAGGCTTATGAGAAATTATACTCTTAAGCCTGCTTATCCATCAAACATAGGAGAATTGGATACACAAGAAGTATATAAACAATGGTTTACCTATGCTATGATAGGGGTAAATAAATATGTTGAGCTTTTACATAAACAACTTGTAAGAAAAGGTAGAAGTCAAATTCAAAATATAAACCATCCGCTATTTAAAAATTCGTATATAGTGAAAAAATATAACATTAAAAGTTCTAGCACTGCACCTTATAATAAGGAAAACTATAATGATTTAGGACTTAACCAATTTTTCGTAGGGCAAGATCCATACAAACCTTATCAAGGAGATCCTAGTAGTGAAAATGGAATATATCATGATATTTGCGAAATAAGAACTAATTATAATTTAGGGGGTATGCAGTATTATTATGGTTTTCCAAATAATTTAGCTCTTTTATTTGAAAAAGAAAAAGCTTGGAAATATAATGGAAAAGGATTTTTTTATATTGATGAAAAAATAAATTTCAAAGATATATTAAATAAGGCATTGGAAAATATAAATTATGACATGCTTATAAATGATATAGAAGTGGTTATTTTTTCTCAAACCATCCAAAAAAATAATGAATGGATATATCCTAGTATTGATGATATTAAAATACCAGAAATTAAAGTAGAAAATGTTGAATTTAAACCAACTTTTGGAAAACCTTATAAAAAATTATGCATTGATGTTGAAAAATTTTATAATGATTTTAAAGAATTAAATAAAAATATATTTAGAATCGAAAAAGTAGAAATAACCTATAATGTATATGAGAAAGCACAAAAAACTAGAGAGAGTGATCCGAGTAAAATATATTATACTTTAACAAGCAAAAAGATATCTTTTTTTGAAGTATTTAACTCAATAAAAGAAAATTATAAATGCAAATATGCAACTCCTTTATGTTTTTATAATAGTTTTAATTTAGTTTGTTATGAAGAACCTTATATAGCTTATTCATATCCAAGTAATAAAAGCTTTGGAAAAAAAGATACAAGTGTTACGTCAAGCGTATATCCACTATATAGAAAAAGTTCAAATTTGCCTTATGGGCGTAGAGATAGATGGTTTGCATTATGGGATAGTTTTTATTATCTTTATGTATACGAAAAATCAAGCAAAGGAATTTTAAGCTTTTTAGTACCTATTGTTACTATTATTTTGGCTGTAGCTACTTGGTGGATTGGCGGACAAGGTGCATGGCTAGGAACATTGATAGGGGTTAGCGAAGGTGTAGCTGCGGGCATCACACTAGGAATTAGCTTAGGTTTAGCCGTGGGTTCACTTACTGGAAATAAATTATTTTCAATTCTTAATGCTGTTTGGGGTTTGGTTAATTTTTTAGGTGCTTGGGGTGCTAATAATTGGAATTTAGCTGCAGATTTTACAAAAAATACAGCACAAGTAGCACAAGAAATGACAACTTTTGAATCAACTTTAAATATTATTGGAAATTTACTAAGTGGAGCTAGTAAGATTTTTGATGTTGTTCAAAGCATTACAGCAGATACTCCTGGTATGATAAATGAGCAAAGCGATGATTCTGATAATGAAGGTGGAAATGGAAGTGAAGTTGAAGAATTAGCAAAAGATGCAATTAATCCAACTTTATGGTATAATTTTGAAACTGCAGATATATTAAATGAAAAAATAGAAAAGAAAGAAAAACCTATTTTTATATTTTAATTTTTGTAGCCATTTTGTAGCCAAATTAAATTTTAAATATTTAAAATTTATATTTTATGGTATTTTATAGTTATTGTTAGGTGTTCGCCGTGGACACTATTTTATGAGGTGTTATTATGATAAAAATTGCTTTTTTTATAACTTTTGTAATTTCTTTTTTGGTAGCACAAAGCCCAGTAAATTTTAAAGAAGATAATAATATAACAAAAGAACAAAATATATTTAAAGAACAACCTCCAAAACGCATTAAAATTCCAACTCATTAAAATATGGTTACGCTAGCGCAATTATCACAAGGATATCGTTACAATAGTGATTCTTTAATTTTAGCCGATTTTATTTTAAAACAAGGAATTAAAGGCGCTGTTTTTGATGTAGGTGCAGGCTGTGGTATCATAGGTATTTTACTTAAAAAAAATATTGCAAATTTAAGTTTATCTTTGATTGATATTCAAAAAGAAAATATAAAATTGATTGAAAAAAATTTAAAATCCAACCAAATACAAGGCGATATTTTTCATGATGATTTCAATCAATTTCAAAGCATAAAAAAATTTGACTCCATAGTTTGCAATCCTCCATTTTATAGACAAGGAGCTTACAAGAGTGAAGATCAGCATAAAGCTATAAGTAAATTTCAAGAATTTTTACCCTTGCATAGCTTTTTAACTAAAGCAAATTCTATGCTTAAGTCAAATGGTGCTTTGTATTTTTGCTATGAAGCTTTAGCTTTAGATGAAATTTGTTTTATTTTAAAAGATATGAAAATGAAAATAACAAAGCTTTGCTTTGTACATACACATCCAAACAAAAAAGCAAGACTTGTTTTGATACAGGTAAAAAAAGGTTCAAAATCTCCTTGTGAGATTTTACCTCCTTTTTTTGTATATGAAAATGAAATTTTAAGCAAACAAATGCAAGAAATTCACTTAAAATTTAGGTTAAAAAGTTATGATATTTGATAAAAATTTTTCTTATGCTTTTGATGAAAATGCTTGTGAGAAATGTGGTGGAAAGTGTTGTACTGGAGAAAGTGGTAATATTTTTGTAAACAAGGAAGAATTAGAAGCATTAAGAAAGCATTTAAATTTAGAAAGCAAAGAATTTGCTGAAAAATACTTGAGAAAAGTGGGTTTTAAAATGAGTTTTAAGGAAGTCGAATTTGAAGATGGCTTTGCTTGCATTTTTTTTGATACCCAAAAAAGAAATTGCAGTATCTATGATTTTCGTCCAAAACAATGCAGAACTTTTCCATTTTGGGAATATTTTAAAACACATCAAAAGGAATTAGAAAAAGAATGTATAGGTATTTGTTATTTGTCTTAGCAGCCTTTTTTTTGGCAGCTTGTGGAAGTTCAAAAATCAATGTTGTTTATCCTGATTATACAAAATATAAAAGCAATGATTTTGATTTAAGGGTTATGAAGGCTTATAATTATGAGTATTATAAACAATACAAAAAAGCCAGAGATGAATTTTTAAGTCTTTATCAAGATTACAATAATACTCATTTTTTAGAAAATGCATTTTTACTTACTTTAGCAAACAGTCTTGACAGGCAAGCAGAGTTAAATAATCTAGCAAAGCCTTATTTAAATCAAAATGACAATCTTAAGCGACTTAGTGCTCTTTATGCTTTAAATTCAAATGATATCAATAATGCTCAAAAACTTATGAAAGAGCTTTTAACAAAAAAAGATAGCGATCCTAGAAATTTAGAGCTTTATGGTGATATTTTGGTTAAAAAAAATGATTTAAAAAATGCCACAAAGTACTATAGATCTGCTTATAATCAAGTGCAAAACGAAGAAATTTTATTTAAACTCATAGGAATTTATGCGATTTTAAATGATACTTTAAATATTAAAAATGTTTTAGAATTTTCAAGAAAAACTAATGGTTGCACTCTCAAAACTTGCGTTTTGCTTGCTAAAATTTATTTTGATGAAAAAAATATCGAAGCTTTAAAAAGTATATATAAAGAGCTTTATCAACTTACCAAAAATAAAAGTTTTGCATTGGCTTTGGTTGAGCTTTTAAATTCTCAAAGCAAAACAGAAGAAGCTTTAAAAATTTCTTTGCAGTATGATTTAGATGATGATATTAAACTCGCTTTGTATCAGAATTTAAAACGCTTTGATGATGCTAAAAAAATGAGTTTAGCTCTTTATCACAAAACAAAAAATAAAGAATATCTTCTACGAGCGGCAGTTTTTGAATTTGAAGCTGCAAATGAAGCTAAAAAAATCACTCCAAAAGTTATTGATTCTGTAAAAGAAAAATTCGAACAGGCTATCGATAAAAATAGCAATGCTTTGTATTTAAACTACTATGGATATTTGCTCATAGATTACGATTTAGATGTTAAAAAAGGCATAGAGCTTGTGAAACTTGCCTTAGAAAAAGATCCACAGAATTTGTATTATTTAGATTCTTTAGCTTGGGGGTATTATAAACTAGGCGATTGTAAGCAAGCATGGGAAATTTTAAAACAAACATTAGATGATAAAGAATTTGCAAATTCTGATGAGAGCAAAGCTCATATAAAAGCGATAAAGGCGTGTATAAAACCATGATATTGGATAAAATTTTTGAAAAAACAAAAGAAGATTTAAAAGAACGCAAACTAAAACTTCCTTATGATATGTTAGGGCGTTCTTTAGCTTCAAATCCTTTCTTTCCAAAAGATGTGATTAAGGCTTTAAAAAGAGTAGAAAAAGAAGTTAAAATCATAGCAGAAGTAAAAAAAGCAAGTCCCAGCAAGGGAGTCATTAGAAAAGACTTTGATCCTTTAAGTATTGCTTTAAATTATGAGAATAACAAAGCTGCGGCGATTTCTGTTTTGACTGAGCCACATTTTTTTAAAGGTTCTTTAGAATACTTAAGTCTTATACGCCGTTATACGCAAATTCCTTTACTTAGAAAAGATTTTATCTTTGATGAGTATCAAATTTTAGAAGCTTTGGTTTACGGGGCGGATTTTGTATTATTAATCGCTAAAATGCTAAGCATGAAAGAGCTTAAAAAACTGCTTGAGTTTGCAAGACATTTAGGTCTTGAGGCTTTGGTTGAAATTCATGATAAAGAGGATTTGAGTAAGGCAATTTTTGCTGGAGCGGATATCATTGGTATCAATCATCGTAATTTAGAGGATTTTACTATGGATATGAGTTTGTGTGAAAAACTTATCCCACAGATCCCAAATTCAAAAATCATCATCGCAGAAAGTGGTTTAGAAAATAAAAAATTTTTAGATCATTTACAAAATTTAGGCGTTGACGCTTTTTTAATCGGCGAATATTTTATGCGTGAGGAAGATGAAGGAAAGGCTTTAAAAGCTTTGCTTTAAGGAGGGAAAATGCAATATTTGTATGCACCATGGCGGAGTGAGTATTTTGAAAAAGAAAAAACTGTTTGTCCATTTTGTGATTGTGCCAATAAGATCAAAAGTGATGAAGAATTAGGTGTGATTTTTAGAGCAAAGCATTGTTTTGGAGTGATGAACCGCTATCCTTATTCTGCGGGGCATTTTATGGTGATTCCTTATGTACATGAAGAGCATATAGAAAATTTAAGCGATGAAATTTGGCAAGAAATGAGCCATTTTGTGCGTTTGGGGGTAAAAATTTTAAAAGAGCAAATCCATGCAAATGGGGTCAATATCGGTATGAATTTAAGCAAAGATGCAGGAGCTGGCATAGCTTTTCATTGTCATTATCATCTAGTGCCACGCTGGGCAGGAGATACAAATTTTATCACAACCATAGGAGAAACTAGGGTTTGTGGCACTAATATCGAGCAAGTTTATCAAAAACTTGTTTTGGCTTTTAAAAATGCTTAGTGAAGTTGAATTTACAGAATTTCAAAAAGAAAATTTCTCTCTTTTAATCGATGCAAGAAGTCCTAGAGAATTTTTGCATTCTCATTTGATAGGAGCTTTAAATTTTTATGCACTCAATGATGAAGAATATCAAGAAATAGGAACGATTTATAAGAAAAATCAAGCTTTAGCCAAGGCTAGAGGTGCGAGTTATATTTGTCAAAATACCGCTAAACATATATTAGAAATCACTCAAAATTTTCGCATAGGAGAAAAGGTGGGGATTTATTGTTCTCGTGGGGGTTTGCGTTCAAAATCTATCGCAGTGATTTTAAGTGAGCTTGGTTTTAGAGTGGTGCGTTTAAAAGGTGGCTTTAAAGCTTATAGAACTTTTGTAACGCGTTATTTTGAAAATGAAATAAATTTTGATTTTTTTGCTCTTTGCGGCAATACAGGCTGTGGAAAAACAGAGCTTTTAGAACAACTCCCACAAGCTATAAATTTAGAAAAAATGGCAAATCATTTAGGCTCATCTTTTGGTGATATTTTAGGAAAACAACCTACGCAAAAAGCTTTTGAAGCAGAACTTTTTCACAATATGCAAAATTTAGAAAATTTTGCTTTCATAGAAAGTGAAAGTCGCAAAATAGGGGATATCATCTTACCTTTGAAATTTTATGAAAAAATGCAAAAGGCTTTTAAAATTTATTGTTTTTGTTCTTTGGAAAATCGCCTTAAAAGAATACAAAAAATTTATCAAGAAAAAATGACTCCTTTAAAATTTCAACAATGTGTGCAAAAAATCAGCCCTTATATCAGCTTAAATTTACGCCAAGAATTGCTTCAAAGTTATGAGAAAAAAGAATGGCAAAAGCTTATTATTATACTTTTGGAATATTATGATAAAACTTATAAAAAACCAGACAAGATTGATTTTGAGTTAAATACCGATGATATTTTAAAAGCTCAAGAAGAGCTTTTAGATCATTTTAAAGCGCAATTACTTTTTTAATATTAGATAATTTTATTAAATAATCAAATTTTTTCTTCATCATCTTACAATAATCCTTTTTTATCTTTGTTGTTTTTTAGCTTGGCCCAAATTTGTATTTTAATGCTAGTAAATTTGAATCATAGAGAAGTAAAATATTTTTTAAATCATTTTAAATATAATTATCTTGTAATTATATTTTGTAAGAAAGGGTAGGTAAGCGAATGCGGTAAATTCAAGTTTTATTGTATTGTGTACTCTGCTAGTTTTGCTTATGACTCCAGCTTTGGCAATGTTTTATTTGGGTATGGTAAGAAGTAAAAATACACTCAATACCATAATGAATTGCTTTATTGTTTTTAGTGTCATTACTTTACAATGGGTAGTGCTTGAGTGGCTCATCCATAAAAACCAACTATTTTAGGTGGACTTAGCGGGCTTGTAGTTGCGGTTATGTAGATTTTATGCTTCTCTTGTTATAGGGGCTTTGTCTTCTGTATTTTGTTATTTTGGTTTGAGTTTTATTAAATACAAACTCAAATAGGATTGATTCTTTAGATACTTTTTCTTTACACGGAATCGGAGGTGTTTGGGGAGGAATTGCTACAGGGCTTTTTGCAAGTGCTAAAGTAAATCCTAATGTGATTGCTTAAAATGCACTTGGCGAGATTTTATATCAGTGGAAGTTTAGAGCTTTTAAAAGAGCAAATTCTTGCTATTATGATTTGTATGTTTTTTCAGCTCTCATAAGCTTTATTATTTTTTAAGATCATTTCTTACTTTGCAGACTTAAGAGTGAAAGAAGAAGTAAAACAAAAAGGCTTAGATGTGAGTTTGCGCGGAGAAAAAGCTTATACTTTGGCTTAGTCAGCTAAATTTTTACCAAAAAGTCCTTGTTAATCTTTAAAAAAATGATAGACAAGGGTCTCAAATTCATTCTTGGTTAAGATCAGATAAATACTTTAAAATAAATTCCATAAATTCATCACTATCATTAGAGCAACTTATCAAATCATAATCACATTTTGCTAAATGTTTATACTCCATACCTAGTTCAAAAATCGTTTCAGAACAATCTATACAAAAAGAAATAGGATAAATCAAAGCTTTATCGTTTAAATTTGCCAAAATATCGCTTGTATTTGGTTCAAGCCATTTTACAGGGCCTAGTTTGGACTGATAAGCTAAAATAAATTCATCAAAATGATCTTTTAATTTTTCTTTTAAAATTTCTACATGATTATTTACATGCTTTTCGTATAAATCGCCCTTATCAATAATGCTTTGTGGTAAAGAATGCGCTGAAAAAATCAAAATTTTGGCATCAAATTTATTTTTTTTAGCCAAAATGTGCGAAATTATCATCTCATTATAAAGTTCATTTTTGTAAAAAATATCTATAGTTTTTACTTTTGCTTGAATTTTTTGCTTTGAAATTTCATTTTGCAGAACTTCTAAAGATGAAGTTACTGTGGTACAAGAATGGTGCGGATAAAGTGGAAAAAGAATGATTTCATCATTTTCATTTAAAGTGTATTTTTGCAAAATTTCTGTGGCAAAAGGAGGCACATAAAGATTTACAAAATCAAATTTAAATTCATCTTGTTTTAAATTAAGCTTGTTACATAGGCTTTGAGTAAGTTCGTTTAAAGGAGATTTTCCGCCCATTTTTTTATAGTTTTCTTGCATAGCTTTAACGCGAGCCTTTGTTATAATCCACGCTACAAATTTTCTTAAAAATCGATTTTTGATTCCTAAAATATAAGGATCATTAAACATATTTTTTAAAAAAACTTCACAATCTTGTAAATTTGTAGCTCCGCCCATATTTAAAAATAAAACTAATTTCACGCAAACCTTTCTAAAATTTCTTGAACTTTGTAAGCATCGCTTGTGCTAGCTAGATGATTGGGTTGATTATCGATAAGTTTTAACAAAGCTTCGTGTTCTGAAAAAAGTGGACTTTGTTGAGTAAGTTCTATAAAATTTCCATCTTTTAATAAGGAAAAATCATTTAAATTGGCTTCATAAAAATGATTTTTAGTAATAAGATGAATTTTTCTTAGTTTTTGTGTGCTATTCCAACTTTGATGTATACTAGCAATACATTTTTCAAGCTCACATAGAATAATGCTTTCACTTTCTCTTGTTTGATCTTGGGTATATTTTTTAAGCAAATTGGTTTTTGTTATTTCTTGCTTACTTAAAAAACAAAGCAAATCAAGATCATGTACAGCCAAATCTTGTAAAATCCCTACATCGCTGATTCTTTGCGGGTAGGGTGAAAATCTTTGTATGTTAATGCTGATAATTTCTTCATTTTCAAGCTCTTTTTTTAGGGCTAAAACCGCAGGATTAAATCTTTCACAAAAACCTACGCCTACTTTTATGCTGTATTCTTTAGCTAAATTTGAAATTTCGTCTATTTCTTTTAAATTTAGAGCTAAAGGCTTTTCGATTAAAACGCATTTGCATTGTTTAAAAACTTTTTTTGCTATTGCTAAATGTGAATTTGTAGGTGTTGCTATGATGATAATATCATTATTTTGATTTAAAAATTTATTCAAATCATTATAAAAAATATCATCAAAAATATTTAGATTTGGATTTTTGCAAAGATCAAAAAGTGCATTAAGCTTAAAATGAGAATTTTTGCTAAGTTCATTTAAGTGGTTTTGCCCCATTTTTCCAAGGCCTATGATACCTATTTTCATGGAATTAATCTTTAAAAATACAAATAACTTGCTCTTGTTCTTCTTCACTTAAAAAAGGTGAAAAAGGCAAAGATAAGATGTGTTTGCTTGCATATTCTGAATTTTTAAGTTCTAAATTTGAAAACTCACTAAAGCAAGGTTGTTTATGCAAAGGGGTTGGATAGTGTATAGCATAAGGTATATTAGCTTTTTCAAATTTTTGCAATACACTAGATCTATCTTCAACTAAAACACTGTATTGTGCATAAGCGCTAAAAGCATTTGGATCAATTTGCGGAATTTGGCAGTTTTTTAAATTTGCATTGTAAATTTGTGCTAATTTTTGTCTTTTGTCTAATTCTTTTTCTAGGTATTTTAACTTAACATTTAAAATCGCCGCTTGCAAGGTGTCAAGGCGTCCATTTATACCTATAAATTCATGTTTATAACGCTGAGTTTGTCCGTGATTGAGTAAAATTCTTATTTTTTTAGCAATTTCATCATCATGGCAAAAAATAGCCCCACCATCGCCATAAGCTCCCAAAGGTTTCGAAGGAAAAAAGCTCGTACATGAAATTTTAGCTATAGAGCAGGATTTTTCTCCTTTGAAACTTGCGCCAAAACTTTGTGCACCATCTTCGATCAAAGTGATATTTTTATCTTTTAAAATTTCTTCCAAAGCCCTTAAATCACTCATTTGTCCAAACATACTTACTGCTATAACAGCTTTAGTTTTTGGAGTTATTGCTTTTTGTACTGCTTCAAAATCAAGATTGTAATTTGATAAATTTATATCTACAAAAACAGGTTTTGCGCCTACTAAGACCACAACTTCAGCTGTTGCTATAAAAGTAAAACTAGGTACTATAACTTCATCATCTTTGCCAATATCTAAGGCTCTTAAGGCAAGATATAAAGCGCTGGTTCCGCTTGAACAACCTATAGCGTGTTTAACACCTAAAAAATGAGCTAAATTTTGCTCAAATTCGTTAAGTTTTGCACCGCCTATGAAAGAAGATCTCGATAAAACACTTTCAATTTCAGCATTGATTTCATCTTTGTATGTGAGATATTGGGCTTGAAGATTGATAAAATTCATAAAAAACCTTAGAGAAATAAAATTAAATAAAAATGTTTATTGTATTTTAGTTTTACTTAATTTAAAGTAATTTTGGTATGATATGTTTTTATAAAAATTTCTTTAGGAAAATTCATGGATATTAGAAAAGCTTATTTGGATTTTTTTGCATCAAAAGGACATGAGATAACCCCATCAAGTCCTTTAGTTCCTGATGATGCAACTTTACTTTTTACCAATGCGGGTATGGTGCCTTTTAAAAGTATATTTACAGGAGAAATTCCACGCCCAAACCCTCCACGCAAAACAAGCTGTCAAACTTGTATAAGAGCGGGTGGAAAGCACAATGATTTAGATAATGTAGGATATACCGCACGCCATCATACTTTTTTTGAAATGCTTGGGAATTTTAGCTTTGGAGATTATTTTAAAGAACAAGCCATAGCTTATGCTTGGGAATTTGTAACTGAAGTTTTAAAACTACCTAAAGATAGACTTTATGTAACTGTGCATGAAAACGATGATGAAGCTTTTAATCTATGGCAAAAACACATTCAAAAAGAAAGAATTTACAAATTTGGTAATAAAGATAACTTCTGGCAAATGGGCGATACTGGTCCTTGTGGTCCTTGCAGCGAGATTTTTTACGATCAAGGAGAAGAGCATTTTAACTCAAGCGAAGATTATATGGGTGGAGATGGAGATAGATTTTTAGAAATCTGGAATCTTGTTTTTATGCAATATGAAAGAAGCGCTGATGGAGTGCTTAGCCCACTGCCAAAGCCAAGCATTGATACAGGAATGGGGCTTGAAAGAGTAACAGCAATTAAAGAAGGTAAATTTAGCAATTTTGATAGCTCGCTTTTTATGCCAATCATCAATGAAATTTCAAAACTTTGTAATAAAACTTATGTTTATGAAAGTGGAGCAAGTTTTAGAGTAATAGCTGATCATATAAGATCAAGTGTATTTTTACTTGCGCAAGGGGTAAGTTTTGATAAAGAAGGCAGAGGCTATGTTTTGCGTCGTATTTTGCGTCGTGCTTTAAGACATGGATATTTGCTAGGTTTTAAACAAGCTTTTATGTATAAACTAGTTGATGTTGTATGCGATTTAATGGGCGGACATTATACCTATCTTAATGAGAAAAAAGACTTTATAAAAGAACAAATTCGCCTTGAAGAAGAAAGATTTTTAAGCACTATAGAAAATGGAATTGAAATTTTTAATGAAGAGCTTAAAAACACTAAAGAAATTTTTAGCGGAGAAGTAGCCTTTAAACTTTATGATACTTATGGTTTTCCGCTTGATTTAACAGCTGATATGTTAAGGGAAAAAAATCTTAAAGTTGATGAAGAAAAATTTGAACTTTTAATGAATGAGCAAAAAGCACGCGCTAAAGCTTCTTGGAAAGGAAGTGGAGATAAAACTGCAAGCGGAGATTTTAAAAACTTGCTTGAAAAATTTGGAGAAAATCATTTCGTAGGTTATGAAAAAGCAGAATGCGAAAGTAAAATTTTAGCCCTTTTAGATGAAGATTTTAAAAAAGTTTCCACCCTTAAAGATGCGGGTTGGGTGATGCTTGAAAACACACCTTTTTATGCAACAAGTGGGGGGCAAAGTGCTGATAGTGGATTTATAGCTAAGCGTGAAGTTTTAGATACGCAAAAGTTTTTTAATCTCAATCTTAGCTTTGTAAAAGCAGGCGAAGAACTAAAAGTTGGCGATATAGTTCATGCAAGAATCGATACAGAAAAAAGAGAGCAAATCGCACGCCACCACTCAGCTACTCATCTTTTACATCATGCTTTAAGAGAAATTTTAGGTTCTCATGTAAGCCAAGCAGGATCTTTAGTTGAAAGCAATAAACTAAGATTTGATTTTACTCATCATAAAGCTTTAAGCAAAGAAGAGCTAGAAAGCATTGAAAAAAGAGTCAATGAAATGATTATAAACTCAAGCGAAGCTATCTTAGAAAATATGCCTTTAGAAGAAGCTAAAAAAAGCGGTGCTATAGCATTGTTTAATGAAAAATACCAAGGCAATGTGCGTGTTTTAACTCTAGGTGAAAGCAAGGAACTTTGCGGAGGAACCCATGTTAAAAATACTGCTCAAATAGGAAGTTTTTACATAGTTAAAGAAAGCGGTGTGAGTGCTGGAGTTAGACGCATTGAAGCTGTGGTTTCTAAAGCGGCTTTAGAATTTGTAAAAAATCAATTTGAAGAACTTTCTAAAGCAAAAGATGAACTTAAAAATAATGATATTTTAAGCGGGGTTAAAAAGCTTAAAAATGAAATTTTAAGTTTAAAAAATGAGCTTAAAAATTCAAGTAAAACCGAGCTTGATTCTAAAAATATCCAAGGTGTTGAAATTTGCGTAAAACGCGTAGATAATGGCGATATTAAAGCTATGATTGATGATTTTAAAAATAAATTTGCTAAAGCGGTGATTTTACTTATTCAAGTAAAAGATGAAAAAATCACTTTAGCAGCTGGTGTTAAAGATGCACCTTTAAAAGCAGGAGCTTTGGTTAAGGAAGCGGCGCAAATTTTAGGTGGAAATGGTGGCGGAAGAGATGATTTTGCTACTGCAGGTGGAAAAGATTTAAGCAAAATCAATGAAGCTTTAAAACAAAGCTTAGAAACGATAGAAAAAGCACTTTAATGTTAATTCTTGCTTCAAGTTCCATTTCAAGAGCTAACTTGCTTAAAACCGCAAAGATTGATTTTAGGCAAGTTAGTTTTGATTATGATGAAAATTTAAATAAAAATATTTCACCTTTTTTATATGTTCAAAAAATAGTTCTTGAAAAAGAAAGACAATTTTTAAGTGCTTTAGGCAAAGATTTTCAAAACCAAAATTTGCTTTTTGCAGATAGTATAGTTTGTATAGATGAAAAAATTCTTACCAAAGCAAAGGATAAAAAAGAAGCTTATGAAATGCTTGCCTTGCAAAATGGAAAGTATGCAAGTATTTTATCGGCTTTTTTGCTTGTAAAACCTGAAAAAAGAGTTTTTTCTCTTTCAAAAACTACGCTTTATTTTAAAAATTTTGATGAAAATGCTTTAAGAGATTATGTAGAAAATGATCTTTATAAAGGCAAGGCGGGTTGTATTATGTGTGAGGGTTTTCATCAAAATTTCATCACCCAACAAGTAGGAAATCTAAGCACTGCTTTAGGGCTTGATATCCAAACTTTAAAGGCTTATTTATGAAAATATTAAAATATATTTTTTCATTTTTTACTCTTTTGTTTATAGCTGGATTTATTTATGTGGCTTATCTTTTCACAAGTGCTGATACTGAGGGTTATACTTTTAAAGAATACAAACCTCCTCTTACAACACAAATTTACGATAGAAATGGCAAGCTTGTGGCTAATATTTTTGAACAGCATCGTTTTTACGCTCCTTATGAAGAGCTTCCTCCACGCCTTATAGAAGCTTTGGTTGCTATAGAAGATACAAGCTTTTTTGAACATAATGGAGTTAATATTGATGCCATTTTTAGAGCTGCTGTAAAAATCATAAAAAGCGGTGGAAAAACCATGGAAGGAGCTTCCACTCTTACCCAGCAATTTATTAAAAACACAGAATTAACCCCAGAAAGAACTATTACGCGTAAAATTCGCGAAGCTTTGCTTGCTTATAAAATGGAAACCATTTTAACTAAAGAGCAAATTTTAGAAAGGTATTTAAATTTTATCTTTTTTGGACATGGGTATTATGGAGTAAAAACCGCATCTTTGGGGTATTTTCATAAAAATTTAAATGAATTAAGCCTTAAAGAGATTGCTATGTTAGTAGGTATGCCAAAAGCACCTAGCAGTTATGATCCTACAAAGCATTTAGATCTTTCCATCTCAAGAGCAAATAATGTTATTTCAAGAATGTATAATCTAGGTTGGATTTCAAAAGCAGATTATGATACAGCTATTAAAGAAATTCCGCAAGTTTATGATGACACGCTTACTCAAAATGCTGCTCCTTATGTCGTAGATGAAGTGATTAAACAATTAAGCCCTAATATCAAAGACTTAAAAACAGGTGGATATAAAATCATTTTAAATATAGACTTAGATGTTCAAAATATGGCGCAGAATGCTTTGAAATTTGGTTATGATGAGATAGTAAAACGCGATAAAGATGCAAATTTAAGCACTTTAAACGGAGCTATGGTCGTGGTAAATCATCAAAGTGGCGATGTTTTAGCTTTGGTAGGTGGGGTTGATTATGAAAAAAGTAATTATAACCGTGCTACTCAAAGTATGCGTCAACCTGGAAGCTCTTTTAAACCTTTTGTGTATCAAGTGGCGATTAATTTAGGATATTCGCCTATGAGTGAAATTGCTGATATTTCTAGAATTTTTGAAGGTGGAGCGGGTAATAATGAGGATTGGAAACCTAAAAATGAAGGGGGTAAATTTTTAGGTTTAATTACCTTAAAAGAAGCTTTAACAAGATCAAGAAATTTAGCTACCATTAATCTCGCACTTGATATGGGGCTTGATGTTCTTTACTCTAAACTAATGGAATTTGGATTTAAAGATATACCGCCTAATTTATCAATCGTATTGGGAAGTTTTGGTATTTCTCCTTTGGAGTATTCGAAATTTTATACCATGTTTGGGAACTATGGAACGATTAAAGATCCTCAAATTATCAGACAAGTTCAGGATAAAACCGGTAAAACCATCATGGAATTTAACTCAAATGAGCGTAAAGTCAGCGATGAAGCGCAAAGTTTTCTGGTTTTAGATATGATGAGAAATGTTGTTGAAAAAGGCACAGGGCGTAATGCAAGAGTAAAAGATATAGAAATAGCAGGAAAAACAGGAACAACGAATAAAAGTGTTGATGCTTGGTTTTGTGGACTTACGCCTGAAATAGAAGCAATCATTTGGTATGGAAATGATAACAACAAGCCTATGCGTTATACAGAAGGTGGCGCTAGAACGGCTGCTCCTGTGTTTAGAGAATTTTTAACTCAATATATAGAAAAATTCCCTGATACAACTAGAAAATTTAGCATTCCTAATGGAGTTTATCGTGGAAATTATAAAGGAGAAAGTGCTTATTATACCACCAAATCACCATTACCAAAAGTAAATATGAAATTTAATGAAAGTGAGATTATATTTTGAAAGTAGTTCCTTTCTACTTTCAAAATGATTAAGCTTTTTTGATGATTATTTCATCATCTTTTGCATCAATGATAATGCTATCATTTTCATGAAGTTCATCAGCAAGTATCATATCGCTTAATTTATCTTCTATAAGATCATAAATAGCTCTTCTTAAAGGTCTAGCACCAAAATCAGGATCAAAACCATCTTTAGCGATTAAAAGGGCTGCATTTTCGCTTAAACTTGCTTTTATCCCTTTGTTTTCTAAGCTCATTTGTAAATCTTTAAATAAAAGCTTGACTATTTCATAAGCTTCATCTTTTCCAAGTGGATTAAAGGTGATAATATCATCTAAGCGGTTTAAAAACTCAGGTTTAAAGAAATTTTTTAACTCATTTTTTACCGCATCTTCTTGTTCTTTTCCACTTAAATTCATAATAGCACTTGAGGCGATATTAGAAGTTAAAATGATAATGGTATTTTTAAAATCCACTGTTACACCTTTGCTATCGGTTGCTCTACCATCATCTAAAATCCCTAAAAGCACATTAAATACATCTTTATGTGCTTTTTCAACTTCATCAAACAAAAGCACGCTATAAGGTTTTCTTCGTACAGCTTCAGTAAGCTCTCCACCTTCTTCATGCCCTATGTATCCTGGAGGCGCACCTAAGAGTCTTGAAACACTATGTTTTTCCATAAATTCACTCATATCAAAGCGAATCATTGCTTTTTCATCATCAAATAAAAATTTCGCCAAAGCTTTAGCTGATTGTGTTTTTCCTACCCCTGTTGGCCCTAAAAATAAAAAGCTTCCTATAGGTTTATTGTCCGCATTAAGTCCTGCTTTGTTGCGTTTAATGGCTCTAGCTAAAGCACTTAAGGCCTTATCTTGTCCTATGACACTTTCTTTTAAATGTTTTTCCACTTCTAAGAATTTTTGTTTTTCAGGGGTTAGCATTTTTTGCACGCTAATACCTGTCCATTTGCTTAAAATTCCAGCAACCAAATCCTCATCTACTTGATTTTTAAGTAAAACTCCATTTTCGCTCATTTTTTTCCATTTATCTTCTAAAATTTCTACTTCTTTTTCAAGACTTGGAATTTTTCCATACTCTAGCTCGGCTGCTTTTTGAAATTCACCTCTAGCTTTAGCTAAAGAAGCTTCATTTTTAAGTAGATCAATTTCTTTTTTCTTAGTGCTTATATCATCAAAAACACTTTTTTCATTTTCAAACTGTGAATTTAGGGCATTTTGTTTTTCTTTTAAATTAGCTAGTTCTTTTGCGATTTCATTAAGTCTTTTTTGATTTTTCTCGTCATTTTCCATTTTTAAAGCTTCATTTTCAACTTCTAAAGTTTCTATATCTTTGCGTACTTTTCTTAAAGAACTTGGTTCGCTTTCAATTTGCATTTTCAGTTCAGCTGCAGCTTCATCGATTAAATCAATAGCCTTATCAGGTAAAAAACGATCCGCTATATAACGCTTTGAAAGTTTAGCTGCGGCTACTAAAGCGCTATCATTTATAGTTACATTATGATGAATTTCAAGCTTTTCTTTTATACCCCTTAACATAGCCAAAGCCTCATTAACACTTGGCTCACCTACATTTACAGGCTGAAAACGGCGCTGCAAGGCTGCATCTTTTTCAAAATATTTACGATATTCTTTTAAAGTAGTTGCGCCTATGGTATGGAGTTCACCTCTTGCAAGAGCGGGTTTTAAAATATTTGCCGCATCCATACTACCTTCACTCGCTCCAGCACCTACTATAGTGTGAATTTCATCGATAAAAAGAATGATATTTTCACTTTTTATCACTTCATTAACCACAGTTTTTAATCTATCTTCAAATTCTCCTCTGTATTTTGCACCTGCAATTAAAGCACTCATATCAAGAGCGATGACTTTTTTATTTTGTAAAGATTTTGGAACATCTTTTTTGATAATTCTTTGCGCTAAAGCTTCTACTATAGCTGTTTTTCCTACACCTGGTTCACCTAAAAGTATAGGGTTATTTTTGGTTTTACGTATTAAAATTTGCATCAAGCGTTCGATTTCTTCTTCTCTACCTATAACAGGATCGAGTTTACCCTCACTTGCTTTTAAGGTTAAATCTATACCAAATTTATTTAAGCTATCTAAGGTTTCATCGCTTGTTTTGCTATCTATTTTGCGTCCTGCTCTTAGACTTTCAAGCTCTTTTTGAAATTCTCTTAAATCTAAAAATTGCGCTAAAATTTCTTTAATAGGACTTTTTTGACTTTCACTTATAAGCCAAGTATCCACACTTAAATAACTATCTCCATTAGCACTCATCAATCCTTTAGCATTTTCTAATGAATTTATAAGTTCATTGGAAAAGCGTATATTTTCACGGCTTACATTTGAACTCGTTGCAAGTTTTGAAATTCTGCTTTTAATTTCAAGCTCTAAGGCTTCTTTAGAAATATTTAATTTATTTAAAATTTGATTTAAAATACTTGTACTATCTACGCTTAAAGCCCATAAAAGGTGCAAAGATACGACTTCGGTATTTTTAGAATGTATAGCTAAAGATGCTGCACTTTCAAGGTTTGAAAGCATATTATCAGTTAAAAAATCTTGTATATTTGCCATGTTTTATCCTTTATTTAGTTTATATACTTGACATTATATAACTTTAGTCATATAATGTCAAGTTAATTGAGTAAAATTTTTTAAATAATAGGACAAATGACTAATTTTAGATTATTTCATAAACATATCTATAGCCTTGTTTAATTCTTCTATGCTTTGAATATCATTTTCTTCTATAGCATGTACCATACAATGAGCTAAATGTTCTTTTAAAACTACTTTTGCGGTATTGTTAACTTCGGCTTTTACGGCAGCAAGCTGGATTAAAATTTCACTACAGTCTTTGTCATTTTCAACCATTCTTTTAATAGCACTTAAATGCCCTATGGTTCTACTTAGACGATTGCAAACTGCTTTAAGATGTTTTTGAGAATGTGTATGAGTATGTTTTTCTTGGCACATTGTATTAACTTTCTTTTTGGAATTTTTAGTCTATTTTAACATATTTTTAAGAATTTAAATTTATTTACGAAGTTTTAAGTAATTTTTATTAAAATTTACTCTTTAAACTAAAACTCAATAATGGAGCTTATTTTGAAAACAAAACGATTTTTTGCAGGTCTTGCAGGCTTTGCCACTACTTTTATTTTATGTCTATTTTTAACGAGTCATTTACAAGCTAAAGTTGATCAAAAAGAAGAGCAGGTTCAAAAACGCCTAGAAGCTTTAGATAAGCTTACAAAAACTCTTGCCATAGTAGAGCAATATTATGTGGATGATCAAAATATCAGCGATTTGGTGGATAAATCTTTATCAGGGCTTTTAAGCAATCTTGATGCGCATTCTTCTTTTTTAAATGAAAAAGATTTTAATGATATGAAAATTCAAACCAATGGTGAATTTGGTGGCCTTGGTATAACCGTAGGTATGAAAGATGGTGCTTTAACAGTTGTTTCTCCTATAGAAGGAACACCAGCAGATAAAGCAGGGATAAAATCAGGAGATATTATTTTAAAAATTAATGATGAGGCCACTTTAGGAATTAATCTCAATGATGCGGTAGATAAAATGCGTGGTAAGCCAAAAACTCAAATCACTTTAACCATTTTTAGAAAAGGTGCAACAAAACCTTTTGATGTTGCACTTACAAGAGAAATTATTAAGATAGAAAGTGTTTATGCAAAAATGATAGAAAATGAAAACATTCTTTATCTTAGGGTTACAAATTTTGATAAAAATGTTGTAGATGTGGCAAGTAAAGAACTTAAAAAATATCCTAATGTTAAAGGAGTTATTTTAGATCTTAGAAATAATCCTGGTGGACTTTTAAATCAAGCCATAGGACTTGTAAATTTATTTGTAGATAAAGGTGTTATTGTTTCTCAAAAAGGACGCATCGCAAGTGAAAATCAAGAATATAAAGCCGATCCTAAAAACAAAATTTCTAATGCTTCTTTGGTTGTGCTTGTAAATGGTGGAAGTGCTAGTGCAAGTGAAATTGTAAGTGGAGCTTTACAAGATCTTAAACGCGGTGTTATTGTGGGTGAAAATACTTTTGGAAAAGGTAGTGTTCAGCAAATCATACCTATTAATAAAACTGAAGCTTTAAGGCTTACTATTGCAAGATATTATCTTCCAAGCGGGCGTACTATTCAAGCAGTGGGTGTAAAACCTGATATTGAAGTTTTTCCAGGTAAAGTAAATACTCAAGAAGATGGTTTTTCTATAAAAGAAAGCGACTTAAAACAACATTTAGAAAGTGAGCTTGAAAAAATAGATAAAAATAAAAAAGAAGATAAACAAGAAAATAAAGACAATAAAAATCTAATCAGTCAAAAACAAATCAATGATGACGCACAGTTAAAATCAGCTATTGATACTATTAAAATTTTAAATATCAAACAAGGACAATAAAATGACAAAAAAAGAAATGCTCTACGAAGGAAAAGGTAAAAAACTTTTCAAAACTGATGATGAAAATTTACTAATTAGTGAGTTTAAAGATGATTTAACTGCTTTTAATGCAGAAAAAAGAGGCAATGAAAGTGGAAAAGGTGCATTAAACTGTAAAATCAGTACTGAAATTTTTCATTTGCTCGAAAAAAATGGGATTAAAACCCATTTGGTAGAAACTATAAGCGATACAGAACAAGTGGTTAAAAAATGTAAAATTGTTCCTATTGAAGTTATAGTACGCAATGTTGCAACAGGTTCTCTTACAAAAAGACTGGGTATTAAAGATGGTACTGTGCTACCTTTTGCTTTGGTGGAATTTTGTCTTAAAGATGATGCCTTAGGCGATCCTTTTATCAATGATGAGCATTGTTTGATTTTAAATTTAGTGCAAAATGAAGCTCAAATTAGTGAAATTAAAAATATGGCTAGAAAGATTAACTCTATTTTAACTCCATTTTTTGATAATAAAAATTTAAGGCTGATTGACTTTAAAATCGAACTAGGTTTAACTAAAGATAATGAACTTGTTTTAGCTGATGAAATAAGCCCTGATAGTTGTAGATTTTGGGATAAATTTAGTAATGAAAAATTAGATAAAGATAGATTTCGTCAAGATCTAGGTAATGTAAAAATGGCTTATGAAGAAGTTTTAAAAAGAATATTAAATTAAGGAAAAATATGGAAGTTATTGTAAATATTTCTTTAAAAAATGGGGTTTTAGATCCACAAGGCAAAGCGGTGGAAAAAGCTTTGCATTCTTTAAATTTTAATAGTGTTAAAGAAGTAAAAATAGCAAAACAAATCAAAATTTCTCTTGATGAGAAAGATGAAAAATTAGCCAAAGAACAAGTAAAAAAAATGTGTGAAGAGTTGTTGGTAAATAGCGTCATTGAAGATTATGAGCTTGTAATTGAGAAAGAGTAAAATGAAAGTTGCTATTATTAGATTTCCAGGGACAAATTGTGAATTTGATACAGCTTATGCCTTTGAAAAACTTGGAGTAAAAACGCAGATTGTTTGGCATGAAGAAAAAGAATTTGATGCAGATTTAGTTGTTTTGCCAGGCGGATTTTCTTATGGAGATTATCTAAGATGTGCAGCTATTGCAAAACTTGCTCCTGCTATGCAAGGTGTTTTTAATCATGCAAAAAAGGGAGGATATATCTTAGGCA
This sequence comes from Campylobacter sp. BCW_6871, assembly GCF_001762325.1. Lineage (NCBI taxonomy): Bacteria > Pseudomonadati > Campylobacterota > Epsilonproteobacteria > Campylobacterales > Campylobacteraceae > Campylobacter > Campylobacter sp. BCW_6871. The sequence goes on from NZ_MJWQ01000066.1 coordinate 106,104, forward strand.
TTTGCAATGGTTTTCAAATTTTACTTGAAAGTGGTCTTTTAAAAGGTGCAATGAAGCATAACAACAATCTTAGTTTTATCTCAAAAAACCAAAATTTAAGAGTAGTTTCTAATGATAATGCCTTTTTGAAAAATTTCAAAAAAGATGAAATTATTAATTTACCAATTGCTCATGGAGAGGGAAATTATTACGCTGATGAGGCTACTTTAAAAGAATTGCAAGATAAAGATCTTATTACTCTAAAATACGAGCCAAATCCAAATGGTTCTGTATTTGATATCGCAGGAATTTGTGATGAAAACAAAAAAATCTTTGGACTCATGCCACATCCTGAGCGTGCTTGTGAAAAAGTTCTGGGTAATGATCTAGGTTTGAAAATGCTTAAAGGCTTTTTATTTTGAAAATTTTATTAACTTTAATTTTTAGTGTTGTTGTATTGTTTGGCAGGGGTGAAATTTCTGTATTTAGTGGCCAAGATGAAAATATGCAAAAAGAATTACAAAAATTACCCCAAGAAGAACAAAAAATTTATCAAAATATTCCGCCAAGTGATGAAAACAATGACTTTGAAAGCAATGTAGATGATCCTTTTGTAGCTAAAGGGAGTTTGGTTCTTACAAATGATGAATATCCAAGTAGGGTATATGTTGGAGAAGTTTTTCCTATTACGATCTATGCTCGCACTACGGAAAATACAAAATTTGATTTTAACATAAGCGTAGAAAAAACTAACTTATCTTTTTTAAATCCAGATGCAAAATGGGAATTTATCAATAACGAATATAAAACAACTTTATGGTTTGAAGCCAAAAATTCAAATGCTAGTTTGAGTAAAATTTCTATCAAACTTCTTAGAAATAATGAAGCTTTTCAAGAGGCCGATATCAATCTTAATCCTATCAAATTTGAAAATACTTTATCCAATAAAGATTTTTCACACCTTGTGGCAAGTTCTTTGGAAATTAAAAAAGTTAAAGCGAGTTATTTTGATGATGCTAATATCATTATGATGGTAGAACTAAACGCAACCAATACAAATCTTAAAAGCTTTTTTATAGAAGGAATTCAAAAGCAAGGCATTGAAAATTTAAAAGGGGATTTTAATGCTTCTAGTGCTTTTTATTATGCTATTTTGCCATTAAGTAAAACAAATTTTGAATTTTCGTATTTCAATAAGGACAGTAAAAAGCTTGAAAATATAAATTTAAAACTAAAAATTAGTGACGATGAGATCAGCACTCAGAGTGATTTAAATCCTGTAAATAAAGACTTAAATATTTATAAACAATATACCTTATGGTTTTTAGCGGTTTTATTTGGAGCTTTATTTGTATGGAGAAAAAATTACATTATTCTGGCTTTGGCAGTTGTTTGTTTTGCGCTTAGTTTTCTTGTAGATACCAATACTCAAAATGCGATTATCAAGGCTGGTTCTAGGGCTAAAATTTTACCTACAGAGCCTTCAACTTATTTTTATACGGCAAATGCAGATGAAAAAGTAGAAGTTTTAGGCAAAAGACAAAATTATATTAAAGTACTGTTTTCTGATGGAAAAATAGGTTGGGTTAATAAAGATGATTTACAAAAAAATTAAAGCTCTTTATTTTTGGATTTTTTTTGTTTTAAGCGTTGCTTTGGTGGTTTTTTGTTTTTACTTTACAAAATCTCAAAACACACTTTGGAAAATCCGCAAAATTTGGGCTAAATTTCAAAGATATACCATCTCTTATAAACAAGAAATCATTGGTACTTTTAATCCACAAGCTCAGATGATTTTAATGAATCATCAAAGTGCTTTAGATATCATTGCTTTAGAAGAATTATATCCTAAAAATTTATGCTGGATTGCCAAAAAAGAATTAGGAGAAATTCCTATTTTCAAAGTCGCTATGAAAAAACCAAAACTTCTTTGTATAGATAGAAAAAATCCGCGTGATTTGGTACGAGTTTTAAAAGAAGCAAAAGAAAGAATTAGCGAAGATAGGGTTTTGGCTATTTTTCCAGAAGGAACTAGATCTAAGAATGAAAAAATGCTTAAATTTCAAAGTGGAGCAAAAATTTTAAGTGAAAAATTAAATCTTAAAGTTCAGCCTATTTTAATTGTGGATTCTGCAAAAATTTTAGACACAAAAAGTTTTAGTGCAAGCAGTGGAGTACTTAAAATCATTTGTATGGATTTAGTCGATACAAATGATGACAAATGGCTTGAAAACACTAGAAAAAAAATGCAAGAATTGCTCGAGCAAGAAAGAGCTAAGCTTTGCTAAATACCCTTTTAGTTGTTGGTTTTGGGGGATTTATAGGAGCAATATTAAGAATGCTTTCTATAAATTTAGTGAATAAATTTTTTCCTTATTCTATCAACCTTGGAACTCTTTTTGTTAATGTTTTGGGTTCTTTTATCATAGGACTTTTGTTTTCTTATGTACAAAATAAAGGTTTATCTCCTTTACTTAAAAGCTTTATAAGTACAGGTTTTTTAGGAGCTTTTACAACTTTTTCTACTTTTTCTTATCAAAATTTACTTCTTTTGCAAAGTGGAAATTATCTTCATTTTGCGTTAAATATTATCTTAAATGTCTTTCTTTGCTTATTTGCCGCATGGCTTGGTTTTATAATTTTCAAATAAATCTTTAAATTTACTTTAGAATTTGTATTTTTTGCTAAAATACCACTTTAAAAAATTACAAAGGAGATTAAAATGCAATTTCAAACCGAAGTAAATCAGCTTTTACAGCTTATGATACACTCTTTATATTCTAATAAAGAAATTTTTTTAAGAGAACTTATTTCAAACGCAAGCGACGCTTTAGATAAGCTTAATTTTTTGAGCGTAAGTGATGATAAATATAAAAGCTTAAAATTCGAACCTAAAATTGAAATCAAAATTGACAAAGATAAAAAAACTTTAAGCATTAGTGATAATGGTATAGGTATGGATAAAGATGATCTTATCAACAACCTTGGAACCATAGCAAAAAGCGGTACTAAAAGCTTTTTAGAAAATTTGAGCGGTGATGCTAAAAAAGATTCTCAACTCATAGGACAATTTGGAGTAGGTTTTTATTCTGCTTTTATGGTGGCTAGTAAAATCGAAGTTTTAAGTAAAAAAGCTTTAGATGATAAAGCTTATCTTTGGAGTTCTGATGCAAATGGTTATGAGATTGATGACGCAAGCAAAGAAGAACAAGGTACAAGCATTACTTTATACTTAAAAGATGATGAGTTTGCTAATACTTATAAAATCGAAAGCATTATAGAAAAATATTCTAATCATATTCAATTTCCAATTTTCATGGAAAAAGAAGAATTTACTCCTGCTAAAGAAGGCGAAGAAGAAGGGAAAACTGAACTTAAAATTTCTCAAATCAATAAAGCCAATGCTTTATGGAGAATGCAAAAATCAAGCCTTAAAGCAGAAGATTATGAAAGATTTTATGAGCAAAATTTTCATGATTCAAACAAACCTTTACTTTATCTTCACACTAAAAGTGAAGGAAAATTAGAATACAATTCTTTATTTTTTATACCACAAAATGCACCTTTTGATTTATTCCGTGTGGATTATCAAAGTGGCTTAAAACTTTATGTAAAACGCGTATTTATCAGCGATGACGATAAAGAACTTTTACCAACTTATTTGCGTTTTGTGCGTGGGATTATCGATGTAGAAGATTTACCACTTAATGTAAGCCGTGAAATTTTGCAAGAAAATCAAATTTTAAAAGGTGTTAAAGAAGCTAGCGTTAAAAAGATTTTAGGTGAACTTGAAAAACTAAAAAACAATGATAAAGAAAAATACTTATCTTTCTTTAAAACCTTTGGTAAAGTATTAAAAGAAGGACTTTATGGTTTTGGCGGAGAAAAAGATAGTCTTTTAAAACTCATGCTTTATAAAAGCACTAAAGGTGAAAATTTACGCTCTTTAGAGGAGTATAAAAATGACCTTCAAGGCGAACAAAAGGAAATTTTTTATATAGCAGGAAATAATGAAAGTTTATTAAGAACTTCTCCTTTACTTGAAGAGTATAAACAAAAAAATATAGAAGTTTTACTCATGGACGATGAGATTGATTCTTTAGTAACTCCTATGCTAGAATTTGAAGGTTTGAAATTTGTAGCCATCAATCAAGTAGAAGATAAAAATGAACTAAGCGATGAGGAAAAAAATACTTTTGCTCCACTTGTAGCTAAATTTAAAGAACTTCTAAAAGATCAAGTTGAAGATGTAAGACTAACCAGTCGTTTAAAAGATAGCCCAAGTTGTATAGTTTATGATAAAAATAAACCTGATTTTGCTATGCAGCAACTCTTAAAACAAATGGGTCAAGAGCAAAATTTCAAACCTATTTTAGAAATCAATCCAAAACACGCTATTTTTACAGGTCTTAAAAACAACGAAACCTTTAGCGCAGATATAGCAACCCTAGTTTTAAATATGGCAAAACTAAGCGAAGGTATGGGCGTGGATAATCCTGCTGAATTTAATGCAAGCCTTACAAAAATCATCAACAAGGCTTTTTCATGATAGAAAATATCCCTGCAAGTCTTTGGACAAAGCAAGATTTAAACGCATATCAAATTTTTGATGTGCGCACTCCTTTAGAATGGGAAGAAGGTATTTTACCTAATGCGCAATGTGTGGCTTTATATGATAATAAAGGGCTTTTAAATGCTAAATTTTTAGATGAATTTCAAAGTAAAAGAGATGAAAATAAAAAACTTGCTTTTATTTGTCGTAGTGGTCATAGAAGCATGGTTGCAGCTGAATTTATAGCTGAAAAATTGGGACTTGAAAGCATTAATTTAGATGGCGGAATGCTAGCCCTTAAGGGTTATTAATGCTAGGAATTTATTTACTCATAGCAGCTTTGTCTTTTTTGGCTCTTTATTTTGCTGTTAAAAAGCTTACTTTAAATATAGATGAGCGAACTCTTTTAGAGCCTATTAAAATGGATATTTATCCGAAATTTTGTGATTTAATCGATGAAAAAATCAGAGAATTTAAAGAAAATGTCCAAAATGCTAATTTAGCATTAAAAATTTCTGATCAAAAAGATGAATTTTTAGAAAAACTTGGGGATTTAAGCAGGGAATTAACTTTCATACAAACCATGAATTTAAGTAATAAAAACGATAGTATCTGGCAAAATGAACTTTTTTCTTTTTTAAAGGAATTAGAAAATTTATTGCTTGAGTATCTAGAAAAAGGCGAAGAAGAAGCTGAAAATTTAAGAGAATTTCTGATGAATGAATTTGAAAAACTAAAAGGTTAGGCATTGCAAGAGGAAAGAAATTCTTTAAAATATTTTAAATTTATTTCATGGAGTATTTTTACTTTAGTTCTGATTTTTATTTTAATTCGTTATGACGAGCTTGCCAATCTTTTAGCAGGAGTGGCAATACTTCTTATTGGAATGACTAATTTAGGTATAGGTTTTAAAGCTTTTAGTGGCGGTTTGCTTGAAAAAATTTTAGCAAAGTCAACCAATACAAAGATGAAAAGTATACTTTTTGGTACTTTAAGTACTTTAATTATGCAATCTTCAACTTTAGTTTCTATTATTACGATTTCTTTTTTGAGTGCAGGGCTTATTTCTTTGGGTGCGGGCATAGGGATTATTTTTGGAGCAAATTTAGGAAATACGGCAAGTTCTTGGCTGATTGTTGGTTTGACAAATATTAAAATTTCAATGTTAGCTATCCCACTTTTGATTATTGGAGTATTATTTTTCTTTCAAAAAGATAGTGTTTTAAAAGGTTTGGGTAATATTTTTATTGGTATAGGATTTTTCTTTTTGGGTGTGGATTATATTAAAAGTGGTTTTGAAAATTTTAAACATATAATTGATCTTTCTCGCTTTGATTTTGCTGGTTTTAAAGGAGTTTTTGTTTTTTTAGGATTGGGTGCTTTGCTTACAGGAGTTATACAATCAAGCACAGCTACAATGGCTATTATTGTTGCTGCTTTACTTGCTGGACAAATCAGTTTGGAAAATTCCTTAGCAGCAACTTTAGGTACTAGTGTTGGAGGGGTTGTAACGGCTGCTTTAGCTTCTTTAAGTACCAATATTGAAGGAAAGAAATTAGCGTTTGCAAATTGTATTTTTAATTTTGGTATAGCTTTTTTAATAGTGCTTATTTTTCCTTATTTTATACATTTTCTTAATTTTTTATCCATTGTATTAAACATAGAAGATATAGCTTTGAAAGTAGCATTATTTCACACTTTGTTTAATTTAATTGGTGTTGTGCTTTTTTCATTCTTTACTCCTCAAATTGTTCTTTTTTTAAATAAGATAGTAAAAGCTCCTAAAGATAAGAATAAAGACAAGCCTTTATATCTTGATAGTAGTTTGGTTAAGTTTAGTGACACAGCCATCGAAGCTTTAAGGAAAGAAAGCGAGCATCTTTATAACAATACCTATGCAATTGTTGCTCATGTTATAGGTTTTAGTCGTAAAGATATACAAAGTGATAAAAGTTTTAAAGAAATTTTAGAAAATAAAAAGTGGTTTAGTAAAAATGTGGATTTGGACTATTTGTATCAAACTAGGATAAAGGTTCTTTTTGAAGCTATTATCGATTTTTCAACTAAAGCACAAGTTTATATTAACGATGAAACAAAGAATCATAAAATTTTTACCTTTAAGATGGCAGCTAAAAATTTAGCCGAAACAACTAAAAATTTAAAAATTATCCAAGCAAATATTAAGAAATATTCTAGTTCTTCTAATGAATTTTTGGCTTTAGAGTACAATAAAATTAGATCGAATTTAGGAGAGCTTTTAAGAAGTATAGAAGAGCTTAGAGTGGTTGAAGATCGTGAAAAGCTTTATTTGATTATTAAAAATCTTCAAAAAGGAAAAGAAATTTTAAAAGAAATCGATACTTTAACCTTAAGCAATGTTGAACATCTTATTTCAGTAAGAAAAATCACAACAGCTGAAGGAATTTCAATACTTAATGATACAACTTTTGCTGCTAAGATTGCCGAAGAACTTATAGGTGCTGTTGAGGTGATATTTTCTAAAGATATATCAAACTAGTTGTTTGTGCTAGTTTGGTTATTGTCTTGTATAGGCGTTAGAAATTCTTCATTGATTAAAATATCAACAACATCTTTAAACATAGGCAAAGCACTTTGTGCAGCATAATAACTATAAGGTTTAGTAGGATGTCTTACGAGAACTCCTATGGTATAGGCGTGATTTAAATCATTTGCAAAACCAAAAAAGGAAGCATTGTAGCGATTTGAGGTGTAACCTTGTCTTTCGGCTATTCTTGCCGTTCCTGTTTTACCTCCTGCAATAATACCTTGTGTAATTGCCTTTTTTCCTGTTCCTTTTTCTATAACATTTATAAGAACATTTTGCATCGTTTTAGCGGCTTCGCTAGAAAGAATTTTTTCTTTTTTTACATCATCATCAAGATTTGTAAAGCGTCCATTTTGATAGAATTTTTCAGCTAAACGTGGTGTGATATAAAACCCATCATTGTTGAAAACATTATAAGCTGCAAGGAGTTGTATAAAGGTTGTTTTAAGTCCATAACCATAACTTAAAACAGATTTTTCTATATCTCTTAAGCGCTTAGGATTTGGAATTTCTCCTTTTTGTTCATAGGGTAGATCAATACCACTTTTTTCGCCAAATTTAAATATTTTAAGCCCTGATACGATTTCTATATTGTTAAGTCTTTTAGCAATTTGTATCATGCCTATATTTGAAGAATATCTTATAACTTCCTCCATAGTCATTTTGTCCATTTTGTGATCGTCTTTGATGGTAAAACGTCCTAGCTTGTAAGAACCGCCATAAGTATTAATCACTTCATCCATTTTTATTTTACCAAGTCTTAAGGCTGTTGTAAAGATAAAAGGTTTGATAACAGAACCTGCTTCATAACCGTATTCTATAGCGCTTGCATTAAGAACTGATAGATCTTTTCCACGATTTTGCGGATCATAGCGCCTTGAGCTTGCTAGAGCTAAAATTCTTCCTGTTTTGCTTTCCATTACCCCAACGATGATTTCATTGGCTTTTAAATCCTCATTTCTTTGATCTATAGCTTTCTCTATGCTTTTTTGCAGTTTTAAAGAAAGATTTAAATATAAATCACAACCATTGATCTTTTTTTGCTGTAGTGAATTTAGATTTAAAATAATATTTCCACCTATATCTTTAAGTCCTTGAATTTTTTCATTTTGAACAGGACTTAGACATTCATCGTAGTATTTTTCTAAACCTTTAACTCCTATATTTTTTAAAATTCCACTTTCTGGATCTAATATCATTTTGGTATAACCGATAATAGGAGTAAAAGAATCTTTTGACATGTAAATTCTATCTTCTTCATGTTCGATGATATTTAATCCTCTTGTTTCAACTCTTCCAGAGTTATTTGTAAAAGCTTTGAAAAAACCTTGTATATAAAGTTTTTTAGCAAGATCTTTAAGGTAGCTTGCTTGCTTGGAATCTAAGTTTTGCAAAAGAACAAAATTATAAGAGCGTTTTTTTTGATTTTGCATTCTTTTTTTAATATCTGCTACTTGATCGTTACTTATTCCACTATAAATTTGAAAAAGCTTTAAAAATAGATCAAATTTATCTTTGTTGATACTTCTAAGATCAATTTCAGCGCGATAAATTTGTTTAGAACTTGTGATAGTAAAATTATCTTTGGTTATAATCGATCCTCTTAGAGCAAGAGCGTATTGATCTTTTTCAGTGTTAGGTATATGACGTTTTGATGTAAGAAAAAAAGTAGAGCTGATAAAAATAATCATAAACAAAAGTGCCATGCAGTAGGCAAAGGCAACTTTTGAAACCCTATTTTTTTTATATTCTTGCATTAGGGTTTAAATTTGAGTTCTTGTGATTTCTTTATAAGCACTGATCGCTTTATTTCTTACTTCTAGCATAAATTTCATGCTGCTTTCAGCTTTAGTGATAGCTATAGCTGCTTGATGTAAATCTTTTACTTGTCCTGTGGCAATGTCTGTCATTGCAGCTTCTCCACTTTCTTGTGCTTTATTTAAATCATCGATTTCATTTTTAAGCATCTTGGCAAATTCATCACCAATTCCTGTGGAATTTTGACTTTTGTTGGTATTTGAAATATTATTATTTAATCTTAAATCATTAATATTGTTCATTTTTTATTATCCTCTTAATAAATCAATCGCACTTTGAGCTATAGTTTTTGCACTTGTAAAAGCGCTTACATTGGCTTGATAAGCTCTTGTAGCTTCAATCAAATCTGCCATTTCAATGACAGGGTTTACATTTGGATACGCTACATAACCTTCAGCATTTGCATCAGGATGGCTTGGATCATACTTCATACGAAAATCTTTGTCATCTCTGACCACTTTATCCACTACAACACTTTGAATAGCAGGTTTAGCTTCTTCTGGCGAACTTGGATCATTTAAAGGATTTTCATATTTTAAAAAATTATTATCTTTGTTAATTTGCTCATTTAAAAGCTTATCAAAATCTGTTGCTTTAAAGATCACTTCGCGTCTTCTATAAGGCCCACCTTCAGCTGTTCTTGTAGTATTTGCATTAGCTATATTAGAGCTAATAACATTCATTCTAAAACGTTGAGCACTTAAACCATAACCACTAATATCAAAATCACTTAAGTATGCCATAATTTACCTTTAACTTAATTTAGAGCTTGCATCAAGTATAGAACTAAAGATATTGCTTTGTCTTCTTAAAACTCCATCAAGAGCTGTTATCATAACTGTATTTTTGCTCATTTCTGTGGTTTCTACATCTAGATCAACAGTATTTGCATCATTTCTTGCTAAATGTCCGTCTCTTAAGTAAATAGTAGATTTACTAGGATCTGGAAATTTCCAAGGTTTTTGATGTCCTTCTTCGGTTATGGCTAATTGCAATTCTTTATTATCATTTTTTTTAAAAATTTCATTTGCACGATTTACCAAAGCTGTTTCAAATTCAATATCTCTTGCTTTATAAAAAGGAGTATCAACATTTGCAAGATTGGCATTGATGAGCTGATTTCTTAGATTTCTACCCGCTAAAGCACCAGTGACTAGTTCTTTTGACTTAAATGGGTTAATCATTTTTTATCCTTTTTATAATTTTTAATATTAACAAGCAAATACTGTTCCAATTTAACTATTTTGCATAAAAATATCAAATTATTTTCCTTTTTGTAAATTTATGGCTTTATTGTGATCATCTATATTTGTGTTAAAAATATGAACTCCAGTATTTTTATCACGCACAAAATATAAATAATCTGTTTTTAAAGGAAAAATAGCTGCACGAATAGCAGCTAAAGAAACATTGCAAACCGCTTCTTTAGGCAATCCCGTAAATTTATAGGTATTATAAGAGCTATTATCTTGTCTTATTCTTTGTGGGGTAACTTTTACATGGGAGTAAATTCCATAATTTAAAGTTCCATCCATTTGAAGCTTCATACCTTTTTTAAGTCGATTGTAAATTACGCTTGCAACTATAGGCATTTCATTTTCATTGGCAGCTTCTTTTTGTATTACAGAAGCGATGATGATATATTGGTGCCATTTTTTTGGATTATAATCCCCAAAAATTTTCTCAGAAGTTTTTTTATTGGAAATTTCAGCATGGTTTAAAAGCATTTGAATGAGTAGATTTTCTGTAATGCCTTTTGGGATTTTATAAGTTTCTGGTAAAAAAACTCCTTCATCATAAGGAGCTTGAGCTTGAAATTCTTTTAAAAGTATATCTTTATCAAGTCCAAGTTGTTTGGCTGCTTGTTCTAAAAAGATTACACTTGTTTCCCCTGGGATAAGAGTAATGGTTTGAAGTGCTGCTTTAGCAATAGTGAGTTTATGTAGAAATTCAGCTCTATTTAAATCTTTTGTACCTATGTTGATCCAGCCTGATTGAGGGTGTCCTAAAAAAAATAAAATATATTTATCAATACTACTCATCTGATATTTATTTTGCTTTAAATATGTTATAATTTGAGAAATTGAACCTTGGGGAATAAATACCACAGAATTGCTTTTTAAAGGCTGAGTTAGATAATAAAAAATCCCCAAAATAAATATCAAAAAGAAGTTGCGTATGAAAAAGAAAATTTTATATATTGTTGTATTTTTTGTTGTGCTTATATTAGCTTTGTTTATAGTGCTTAAAAATGGGATTGTCATCTCTAGTATCCAATTTGATTTTTTAAAATTAGAACAATTATATATTAAATTAGATAAAAAATTAATTGTACGAGCAAAAAATATCACTATAAATGAGACTCAAAATTCCGAAATTTCATCACAAACTCACTCTTCTGATAATGCTTCAACAGAGATTTTAAAAATAACAAAAAATTTAAAATATCTATATACTTTTGTTGAAGAGATTGATATACAAAATTTAAATATAAAAGATAATCATGTGCGTATTTTATTTAAAGATAATGAATTTTTTATAGATAATGATTTGTTATTTTTAAAATTAACATTACAGCGTCAAAATAAAGAACTTATAGCTGATATTAAAAAACTTTTATTAAAAGATTATGATTTAAATATTGATGGAAATTTAAGTATCAATACTAAGAGCGAGTTTTATTATTTTCAAGGTAGAGCAAGTGGAGAATTATTTGACTTTAACGCAAGTATTTCTTACAAAGATAAAAATTTAGCTTATAAAATAGAAGATTTAAACATTAGGAATATTACGGAAATTTTTAAAAGAGTTAATAAAAGAATAGAACTTCCACAGAGTTTAAATCTTTGGATGGCATATAGGGCTAAGGGAGAATTTTATCATTTAGATTATTTGCAGGGCTTTATAGATTTTACTAAAAATAATTATTATTTAGACAATATTAGCGCATCAGGTTATGTTAATAATGTCAAAGTTCGCTTGGATGATAAAATGAATGCTATTGAAATTCCAAAACTCGATTTAAATTTAAATAAACAAAAGCTTGATTTTGTCTTTAATAAAGCTTTCTATAATGGTGCTGATTTAAGTTCTAGTAAGGTTTATCTATATGATTTGTTTGATGAAAAAAAAGTTGGGATTTATTTGCGCATTAAGTCTGATAATCTAAAATTTGACGAAAAACTTGCTAAAGCTTTGGAAGATTATCATTTTTCATTACCTTTTTATCAAAAAAGCGGAAAAATTAAAAGTGATTTAGAGCTTAAAATTGATTTTCATGATAAGGGTGAAATTTTTTATAGTGGTATTTTAGCTTTAGAGAATGCTAGTATTTCTTTGGCTGATTTTAATATTGCAAAAGCATTTGTCAAATTAAATCAAAATAATTTAAATATAGAAAATGCTAGTGTTGAAAATGGCTTTTTAAAAGCTGATTTTAATGCTAAATTTGACTTGCAAAAACAGCAAGGAAATTTCAATACTCAGATTTCAAGGCTTTATTTTGACAATGGGGAGCTTTTAGATTTAAAAAATCAAAATGTAGAAGTAAAATTAGATTATTCGCAAAATGTTAACATTAGCATTCCTCAGTGGAATTTGATTTTAAATTTTAAAGATGGACTTGAGGCTAATCTTAGTAATCCTAAGATTTTATTTTCATTTTCTCCATTGCTTAAAAAGTTTGGGTTTATCGATGCTAAAAATGTTTATTATAAAACTTTAAATTTCGAAGATTTTAATGCAAGCGTTAATGATGCTTATTTTAAAAATAATTTACTTATCAACGGTCAAACTCCTTATGAAAATGATAGCTTTGATATTGTAAAAAATAAAGGCGTTATGGAAATTCATACTCAAAGTGATACAGCAAGTGCTAAAATAAGTTCTGATAATAAAGAAATTCATTTGAAAAATTTAAGTTATATTTATAGAAAAGATTCCAACTCTTCAAATTCAACATTTGATATTTCTACTAATACCCAAAATATTAGTTTTGGTGGAGCAAATGTAGCTTTAATTTTGCCAGATTCTAATAAAACTTTGGCTTTTGATAGGGTAGAGGCTGATTTAAAAGGCAATGCTTTGGATCTTAAAGGTTCTAGAGGAAATGCAAAATTTGATCTTTATTATTCTTCTAATGATTTAAATTTAAACGTTAGCAATATTGATGATAATTATTTAAATGAGTTTTTACAAAAACAAGCTGTTCAAGATGGAGTGTTTAACTTAAGTATAAAAGGAAGTGGATTGGAGTATTTTGACGGACAGATCGATTTTAAAAACACTTATGTGAAGGATTTAAAAGGTGTAAATCAGCTTATTTCCTTTATTGATACTGTACCAAGTTTATTGATGTTTAAATCTCCAACTTTTAATCAAAAAGGTTTAAGCTTGCATGATGGAAAGATTATTTTTAATAGGAAAAAAGATCTTTTAAGTGTTTTGGCTATTAATTTAAATGGCGATAGTGTAGATATATATGGTTTAGGATCAGCAAATTTAAGATTAAATACAGTGGATTTTAGTTTAGAGCTTAAAACTTTAAAATCAGCTTCAGAAGCTATATCCAAGGTTCCAATTTTAAATTATGTAATTTTAGGTAAAAATCAAGAAATTAGCACAAACTTAAAAATAGATGGAAGTATAGATGACCCTAAATTTCATACCGAAATTTTAACAGATACCCTAAAAACCCCTTTTAATCTTATTAAAAATATCATACAACTTCCTGCTAATTTACTTAATTAAAAATATTTAAAGTTTGTTTGAAAACTAAAACAAACTTTAAACTTACTCTTGCATTTTTTTTTATTTGTAATATACTTAAAAATGAAAATAAAAATAAGTTTTTAAAGGACTAAAAATGCAAATTACTTATACCTTAACAGATGAGTCCCCAGCTCTTGCGACTTATTCGTTTTTGCCTATAGTGAAAGCTTTTTTAAGTAGGGCGTATATAGGAGTAAAAACCTCGGATATTTCTTTATCTGGAAGGATTTTAGCTACTTTTAGTGAGTATTTAAAAGAGGAACAAAGATGTGAAGATGCTTTAGAGCTTTTAGGCGAGCTTGTCAAAAGATCGGATGCAAATCTTATTAAAACCCCAAATATTTCAGCTTCTATTCCTCAGCTTAAGGCGGCGATTAAAGAATTGCAAGATAAGGGTTACATGTTACCAAATTACCCAGATGAGCCAAAAAATGATGAAGAATTGCAAATTAAAACAAAATATCAAAAAGTTTTAGGTTCAGCGGTTAATCCTGTATTAAGACAAGGAAATTCAGATCGTCGTTCAACAAAAGCGGTAAAAGACTATGCAAAAAACAATCCTTATCGTGTGGTTGAGTTTAATCCAAACTCAAAAACTCGTGTTTCTTACATGAAAGAAGGGGATTTTTTCTCTAATGAAAAAGCGGTTTTAATCGATCAAGATTGTGTGGCTAATATAGAATTTACAAGCATTGATGGTAAAAATGAAATTTTAAAAGAGGGTTTAAAACTTGAAAAAAATGAAATTTTAGACGCTACTTTTATGGATGTAGAGAAGCTTCAGGAATTTTATGCAAAAGAAATTAAAGCAAGCAAAGATGATGATGTGCTTTTTTCTTTGCATTTAAAAGCTACAATGATGAAAGTAAGTGATCCTATACTTTTTGGTTATGCGGTAAAAGTATTTTTTAAAGAATTATTTATCGAATTTCAAGATGAATTTGAAAAATTAGGTATTAATCCAAATAATGGTTTAAGTGAGCTTTTAAGTAAGATCGAAAATTCAAGCAAAAAAGATGAAATTTTAAAAAAATACAATGAAATTTTAGCTAAATCTGCAGATATTTCTATGGTAAATTCAGATAAAGGCATCACAAATCTTCATGTTCCAAGCGATGTTATCGTTGATGCTTCTATGCCTGCAATGCTTAAAAATGGCGCAAGATTGTGGGATAAGGAAGGTAAGGAAAAGGACACAAATGCCGTAATTCCTGATCAAACTTACGCAGCTATTTATGAGGCGGTTATTGAAGATTTGCATAAAAATGGTACTTTAAATCCTTCAAAACTTGGCAGTGTATCTAATGTAGGTTTAATGGCTAAAAAGGCTCAAGAATATGGCTCGCACGATAAAACCTTTGTGGCTAAAGAAGAAGGAACTTTTAAAATAGTTTCTAACGGTAAAGTTTTATTAGAACATAAGGTTAGAAAAGGTGATATTTATAGAGCTAATCAGGCTAAATTTGATGCGGTGTTAAATTGGATTGATTTAGGTATAGAAAGATCAGAACTTAGTGGAGCCGAAGCTATTTTTTGGTTAGATAGCAAAAGAGCTAGTAATAAAATCATGATAACTTTGGTACAAAATCGTTTAAAAGAAAAGGGTAAAAATATAGCCATTTTAACTCCAAAAGAAGCTTGTTTAAGAAGTTTAGAGTTAATCCGAGAAGGTAAAGATGTTATTTCTATCACGGGTAATGTTTTAAGGGATTATTTAACCGATCTTTTTCCTATTTTAGAGCTTGGAACAAGTGCAAAAATGCTTTCTGTTGTGCCTATGTTAAAGGGTGGAGCTATGTTTGAAACAGGAGCAGGGGGTTCAGCACCTAAACAAGTAGAACAATTAGTCGAAGAAAATCATCTGCGTTGGGATAGTTTGGGTGAATTTTTGGCTTTGCAAGCAAGTTTGGAATTTTATGCAAATAAGTGCAGTAATCATAAAGCTAAGGTTTTAGCAGAATGTCTTGATGAGGCTATAGGCGAATGGCTTGAAAATAATAAAGCTCCATCAAGAAAAGTTAAAGAAGATGACAATAGAACAAGTCATTTTTACTTAGCAATGTATTTTGCAAATCATTTAGCAAGACAGGCAAGTGATATGGAGCTTCAAAGCTTTTTTAAAGATATTGCCCTAGAGCTTTCTTCTAATGAAGAAAAAATCAGAGCCGAATTTAACAATGCACAAGGTGTGAAAGTGGATTTGGGTGGGTATTATAAATTTGATGATGAAAAAGCAAATAAAATCATGCGTCCAAGTGCAACTTTTAACGCTATTTTAGAAAAAATAGGACAAAGATGAAAATCACTGTTATAGGGGCTGGCAATGTGGGCTCAAGCGTAGCTTATGCTTTGATTTTAAGAGAAATAGCAAATGAAATTGTTTTAGTAGATATCAATGAGGATTTGCTTTATGCAAAAGAACTAGAACTTACTCAAAGCATAGCTGCTTTAAATTTAAATATAGATTTACTTTGCGCTAAAGATTATACTCATACCAAAAATTCAGATATAGTGCTTTTTAGTGCAGGTTTTGCTAGAAAAGATGGGCAAAGTAGAGAAGAATTGCTTCAGTTGAATACAAGCATTATGCTTGATTGTGCTAAAAAAATTAAAGATTTTACAGAAGATCCGCTTTTTATTATTTTAACTAATCCTGTGGATTTTCTACTTAATACTCTTTATGAAAGCGGGATTTTTTCATCAAAGAAAATTATAGCCATGGCGGGAGTTTTAGACAATGCAAGATTTAAGTATGAGCTTGCCAAAAAACTTAATGTCAAAATGTCAAGTGTGGATACAAGACTTATTGGTTTTCATAATGATGATATGGTTTTGGTAAAATCTTACGCAAGTGTTAAAAATAAAAATATAAGCGAATTTTTAAATGAAGAAGAATTTGATGATTTAGAAAATGAAGTAAAAACAGGTGGAGCTAAAGTAATCAAACATCTTAAAACTTCAGCTTATTTAGCCCCTGCTAGTGCTTGTATAAGAATGCTTGAGTCCATAAGAAGTGGCGAGTTTTTACCTATGAGTGTGATTTTACATGGAGAATTTGGAGTGCAAAACAAAGCCTTAGGAGTTATGGCAAGATTAGGACTTGAAGGTGTGATTGAAATCATGAGATTAGATCTTAGTTCACAAGAAAAAGACAAATTAGAAAAATCTTTAATCAAATATCAATATAAAGGAGAATAAATGAACATACATGAGTATCAAGCAAAAGCAATTTTTGCGGATAATGGTATCCCTACCTTAAAGGGAAAAGTTGCATTTAGCGTAGATGAAGCTGTGGCTAATGCTAAAGAATTAGGCGGTAGTGTTTGGGCGGTTAAAGCTCAAATTCATGCAGGAGGCCGTGGTCTTGGTGGTGGTGTTAAAATCGCTAAAAATTTAGATGAGGTAAAAGATTATGCAAGTAAAATTTTAGGAATGAATTTAGTAACTCATCAAACAGGACCTGAAGGTAAGCTCGTGCAAAAACTTTATATAGAAAGTGGCGCTAATATAGTAAAAGAGTATTATTTGGCTATTTTATTTAATAGAATGGCAGAGCAAATTACCATTATCGCTTCAAGTGAAGGAGGGATGGATATAGAAAAAGTAGCCAAAGAAAGTCCTGAAAAAATTGCAAAAGTAGGCATTGATCCACAAATTGGTTTTAAAATGTTTCATGGACTTGAAGTAGCGAGAGTTTTAGGACTTGATAAAGATGAAGGCAAAAAACTTATTTCTATGATAGCTAAACTTTATAAGCTTTACATGGATAAAGATATGAATATGCTTGAAATCAATCCTTTAATTAAAACTGCAGAAGGGGATTTTTATGCCCTTGATGCAAAATGCAGTTTTGATGATAGTGCGCTTTATCGTCATCCTGAAATTGCTGAACTTAGAGATATTACTGAAGAAAATCCTGCTGAAAGAGAAGCGGCTGAATTTGGCTTAAGCTATGTGAAATTAGATGGAGATGTAGCTTGTATGGTAAATGGTGCGGGTCTAGCAATGGCAACTATGGATATTATTAATTATAGTGGTGCAAAACCTGCAAATTTCTTAGATGTAGGCGGGGGAGCTTCTCCTGAAACTGTTGCAAAGGCTTTTGAAATCATTTTAAGAGATAAGAATGTAAAAGTTATATTTATCAATATCTTTGGTGGTATTGTTCGTTGTGATAGGATAGCAAATGGAATTTTAGAAGCTACTAAGAATGTTGAGGTAAATATTCCAATTGTAGTGCGTCTTGATGGCACTAACGCAGCAGAAGCAAAGACAATTTTAGATAATTCAAATCTTAAAAATATCAAAGCAGCAACCAATCTTAAAAACGGTGCAGAGCTTGTAAAAAGTTTAGTAGGATAAGGATAGAAAATGAGTATATTGGTTAATAAAAATACAAAAGTAATAGTTCAAGGTTTTACAGGTAAAGAAGCAACTTTTCACGCTGAGCAATGCATGGCTTATGGTACAAATATAGTTGGAGGTGTCACCCCTCATAAAGGCGGACAAACTCATTTAGGTAAACCAGTTTTTGATACCGTTGTAGATGCGGTTAAAGCAACAAAGGCTGATGTGAGCTTGATCTTTGTACCTGCTTTTGCTGTGGGTGATAGCGTGATTGAAGCAGCTGATGCGGGTATTAAGCTTGCAGTTGTAATCACCGAGCATACGCCTGTAAAAGATATGATGTTTGCTAAGCAATATGCCAATAAAAAGGGTATGAAAATCATTGGACCAAATTGTCCAGGTATTATCACTTCTGAAGAATGCAAATTAGGTATTATGCCAGGTTTTATTTTTAAAAAAGGTTGCGTGGGGCTTATTTCAAAAAGTGGAACTTTAACTTATGAAGCTGCTAATCAGGTAGTTCAAGGTGGTTATGGAATTTCTACTGCAGTAGGAATTGGTGGTGATCCTATCATAGGTCTTGCTTATAAAGAACTTTTAAGTGAATTCCAAAAAGATGATGAAACTAAAGCTATTGTAATGATAGGTGAAATTGGTGGTAGTTTGGAAGTGGAAGCGGCTAAATTTATTAAAGAAAATATTAGCAAACCTGTGGTAGCATTCATTGCAGGTGCAACTGCTCCAAAAGGTAAAAGAATGGGGCATGCAGGTGCCATAGTAGGAAGTGCTGATGAAAGTGCTGCAGCTAAAAAAGAAGCTTTGAAAAGTTACGGAATTCATGTGGTGGATTCTCCGGCTTTAATTGGTGAAGAAATTCAAAAAATATTAGGTTGATAAAGGAAAAACATGAGTATGACAGCTCCAAAAGATACCCCTGTTTGGGTAGATGAGCATAGATGCAAAGCATGCAATATTTGTGTTAGCTATTGCCCCGCTGGGGTTTTAGCTATGCGCGATGATGTGCATGCGGTTTTAGGACAAATGATAGAGGTGGTACACCCTGAATCCTGTATAGGCTGTACTGAGTGTGAGACACATTGCCCTGATTTTGCTATTATGGTGGCAAAAAGAGATGAATTTAAATTTGCCAAACTTACTGCTGAGTCTAAAGATAGAGCTGTAGCCGTAAAAAATAACAAATACAAAAAATTAGCATAGGAAAAATAATGAGAGAAGTTATAGCAACAGGTAATGTTTTAATCGCCAAAGCTGCGATTGATTGTGGATGTAAATTTTTTGGAGGCTATCCTATTACCCCTAGTAGTGAGATAGCTCACGAGCTAAGTCATATGCTTCCTGCAAATGATGGAACTTTTATACAAATGGAAGATGAAATTTCAGGTATTAGTGTGGTTATTGGTGCGGCAATGAGTGGAGTAAAATCCATGACTGCAAGTAGCGGTCCTGGAATTTCTTTAAAAGCGGAGCAAATAGGACTTGCATTTATTGCTGAAATTCCACTTGTGATTGTAAATGTTATGAGAGGTGGTCCTTCGACAGGTCTTCCAACTCGTGTAGCACAAGGAGATTTGTTTCAAGCTAAAGCACCAACTCATGGGGATTTTGCAAGCATTGCTATTGCTCCTGCAAGTCTTGAAGAAGCTTATACAGAAACCATTAGAGCGTTTAATTTAGCTGAAAAATATATGACTCCAGTATTTTTACTTATGGATGAAACTGTAGGGCACATGAATGGTAAAGCGGTTTTACCTGATTTAAAAGATATTAAAGTGTATAACCGTAAAAAATTTGAAGGAGACAAAAAGGATTATAAACCTTATGCAGCAGGAGAAAATGAGCCTGCAACTTTAAATCCTTTCTTTACAGGTTATCGTTATCATGTTACAGGACTTCATCATGGAGATATAGGTTTTCCAACTGAAGATGGAGTTATAGTGAAAAAAAATATGGAAAGACTCATAGGTAAAATAAAAAACAATCAAGAAGATATTTGTGCTTATGAAGAGTATATGCTTAATGATGCTGAATTTTTAATCATTGCTTATGGAAGCGTAAGTCGTTCAGCAAAAGAAGCTATACAAAGATTAAGAGAGCAAGGGATTAAAGTGGGACTTTTCCGTCCAATTACTCTTTATCCAGTGGCTGAGAAAAAAATCGCTGAAGTTGTAAGCAAATTTAAAAAAGTAATGGTAAGCGAGCTTAATATGGGACAATATCTTGAAGAGATTGAAAGAGTAACTTCGCGTCGCGATTTTATTAGCTTGCACCGTGCAAATGGTCGTCCTATCACTCCAAGTGAAATTATTGCTAAGGTAAAGGAGAATATATAAATGGCTTTTAATTATGATGAATATCTAAGAGTAGATAAAATGCCTACTCAGTGGTGCTGGGGATGTGGTGATGGCGTTGTTTTAAAATGTATTATCCGTGCAATAGAAAAACTTGGTTGGAATATGGATGATGTTTGTCTTGTTTCGGGTATAGGTTGTAGTGGTAGAATGAGTTCTTATGTAAATTGCAATACAGTTCATACAACTCATGGTAGGGCAATAGCCTATGCAACAGGTATTAAATTAGCCAATCCTAGTAAACATGTTATTGTAGTAAGTGGAGATGGGGATACTTTGGCAATTGGTGGAAATCATACCATACATGGTTGTCGTAGAAATATTGATTTAACCCACATTGTGATCAATAATTTTATCTATGGACTTACGAATTCACAAACAAGCCCAACCACTCCAAAAGGTTTTTATACAGTAACAGCTCAATTTGGAAATATTGACCCTAATTTTGATGCGTGTGAATTAACTAAAGCTGCAGGAGCTTCTTTTGTGGCAAGGGGTAATGTGATCGAAGCTAATAAGCTTGAAAATTTAATTTATAAGGCTCTAGCGCATAAGGGTTATAGTTTTGTAGATGTTTTTTCAAATTGTCATATCAATCTAGGTAGAAAAAACAAAATGGGCGAAGCTGTAGCTATGCTTGATTGGATTAAAAATCGCGTTGTGGATAAAGCTAAATTTGAAAGCATGGATTTTGAAGAAAGAAAAGATAAATTTCCAACAGGAATTTTACATGAAGATAATTCTCAGCCAGAATACTGCCACGCTTATGAAGAAGTACGTCGTGCAGCCAAAGAAAAAAGAATGGTGGATTTAGGAGCTTTAAAATGAAATATCAATTAAGATTTGGCGGTGAAGGCGGACAAGGTGTTATCACCGCAGGAGAAATTTTAGCAGAAGCAGCCATTAAAGAAGGTCGCCAAGCTTTTAAGGCTTCAACTTATACTTCACAAGTGCGTGGTGGCCCTACTAAGGTGGATATTATCATTGATGATAAAGAAATTTTATTTCCTTATGCTGTAGAAGGGGAGATAGACTTTATGCTTTCGACTGCAGATAAGGGCTATAAAGGTTTTCGTGGCGGTGTAAAAGAAGGAGGCATCATAGTTGTAGAGCCAAATTTGGTACATCCTGAAAGTGAAGATTATAAAAAATGGCAAATTTTTGAAATTCCTATTATTACCATAGCTAAAGATGAGGTAGGAAATGTGGCTACTCAATCAGTTGTAGCACTTGCAATTGCTGCTTATATGAGCAAATGTATAGATTTAGATGTTTTAAAGGAAACTATGCTTCATATGGTTCCTGCAAAAACTCGTGACGCAAATGCTAAAGCTTTTGATTTGGGTGTAAAATACGCCACTCAAGCAAAACCACATTCATAATAAATTCCGCACCATGCGGAATTTAACTTCTAAAATTTTACATATTGCAAATAAAATTTAAATTTTAATTATTTTAATTTAGCTACTTTTAACGATTAAAATTTTATAATCAAAAACTTATATTTTCAAGGAAAATTAATGGATTTTTTTGATGAAATGTTTAATAAAACTCCAAAAGAAAAATTTATAGAAATTATACAAAATGGAAATTTAGGAGCCTTAGAAAAAGTTTTTGAGGAATTTTTTGCTGATCATATTGCCATGGTAGAACTTTTAGAAAAACAAGGTTTAACAGAAATGGATGTAAAAAATTTCATATTAGAAAATGGTGATTTTATAGAAGAAAGGCAAAATGATATTTATATAGAATTAGGCGCAAAAATTTTAGGACACGAAGGCTAAAATTGTTTAAAATAAGCCCTTGTTTAATTTGTATTTTTTTTATTTTTAGCAATGTTTTAGCATCTGAACCAACTTTTGCTTATACTTATAAATTTATACTTAAAAAAGATGAGAGAGCTAGTGTGCAGATTAAAGAAATAGGCTATGAAGATAAGGTGCAAAATTTTGATTTTTATTGGACTTTGTTTGATAATACTAATATCATCGTACATTCGAAATTTCGCAAATATCCGCGTCAATTTGTGATGAGTTTAAGAAGAAATTTAGATTGGGTAACTCAAACTTTAATACCTGATTATACCAATCCACATATTGATAGAGCAAGACTGATTTTAGAATTTAGTGCTTATAATAAAGGTTTGGCAACTTTTACAGTTTATATAGAAGATAAGGAATCTCGTTTAATGGTAGAATTTTTAGATCCGAGAAAAAAAGCTTTACAAAATCCACCGCAAAACAATCAGGTTGTTCCTATGATTAATTTTAACGAACCTCAGGTAAAACCATTAACAAACAAAGAAAATAATAATAGCAATTAACAAGGAAAAGATAGTGCAAAAAATAGATGAATTAATAAAACAGTTTTTACAAGAACTTGGCTATGAACCTATTTTAAATATGCTTTCAAATGTAAAATCAGGAAAGAAATTACGCTCTAAATTATTATTAGCTATCGCAGATGAGAGTGAGATTGCTTTTAAAATTTGCGCAGCTATAGAATTGATACATCTTGCTAGTTTGTTGCATGATGATATTATCGATGAGAGTGAATTAAGGCGTGGAGCAAGATCTGTTAATGCTGAATTTGGCACAAAAAATGCTCTTATGTTGGGCGATATTTTGTATTCAAAAGCCTTTTATGAATTAAGCAAAATGGATACTAGATTTGCAAGTATTATTTCAGATGCTGTTGTAAAGCTTGCTATAGGCGAACTTATGGATGTTGATTTGGGAGAGAAATTTAATATCAATAAAGAAGCTTATTTGAAAATGATCTATAATAAAACAGCTGTTTTGATCGAAGCAAGTGCGAGATGCGGAGCTATTTTGGCTGGATTATATGAAAAAGATTTTGCAGAATATGGAAAAAATTTAGGACTCGCTTTTCAGATGATTGATGATATTTTAGATATTAAGAGTGATGAAAAAATTCTTGGAAAACCTGCTATGAATGATTTTAAAGAGGGTAAGACTACCTTACCTTATATTTATCTTTATGAAAATTTACAAGAACAAGATAGGATATATTTGCAGACTTTATTTAAAAAAGATTTAAATGAAAATGAAAAAGAGTGGCTAAAAACTAAATTTGAAGAACAAAAAGCTTTGGAAAAAGCTATTTTAGAAGCTAAAACTTATGCAAAAAAGGCTAGTAAAGCGATTGAAAAATATGATAATAACAAGCTTAATGATATTATTAAAGCTATGATAGATAGGGAATTTTAATGTATTATTATATATCTTTTACTCATAAAAATACAGATATTGCCTTAAGGGAAAAGTTAAGCTTTTCCAATGAAGCTAAAAAAAGTGAGTTTTTAAAAATCATTAGCACTCATGAAAATATTGAAGAATGTTTGGTTATAAGTACTTGCAATCGTGTTGAAATTGTTGCTTTTGTAAAAATGGCCTGTGCGGAGTTTATTGTTAAATCTTTGGCTTTGCTTTGTGATGTGGATAAAGATATTTTACTTGAAAAAGCTGATATTTTTGAAGATAGTGGAGCAATCCATCATCTTTTTTCCGTAGCAAGTTCTTTGGATAGTTTGGTGGTTGGAGAAACTCAGATAGCGGGGCAGTTAAAAGATGCCTTTGCTTTTGCCGTAAAAAATAATTTTTGCGGAGTGCACCTTTCACGAGCAGTACATAGTGCTTTTAAATGTGCTGCTAAGGTACGCAATGAAACTCAAATTTCTAAAAATCCTATTTCTGTGTCCAGTGTTGCTGTGGCAAAAGCAAAAGAACTTGCAGATTTAACACAGAAAAAAGCTGTTGTTATTGGAGCTGGAGAGATGGGGGAACTTGCAGCAAAACATTTAATTGCTGCGGGTGCTAAAGTGATTATTTTAAATCGTGATTTACAAAAAGCCAAAGATTTGTGCGAGAGACTTGGTGTTTTAAGCGAATATGATAGTTTAGAAAATTTAAAAAAATATTTAAATCAATACGAGTTTTTTTTCTCAGCTACCAATGCACCAAATGCTATTATTACAAATGCTTTAATAGAAGAACTTCCTTATAAAAGGTATTTTTTTGATATTGCAGTTCCAAGGGATATTGATATCAATGAAAATGAAAATATATCTGTTTTTGCCGTAGATGATCTTGAGATTGTGGTTCAAAAAAATTTAGCGTTAAGAGAACAAGAAGCTCGTATGGCTTATGGGATAATAGGTCGTGAAACAAGTGAATTTTTTAGATATTTAAACGATTTGGCTTTGATGCCTATTATCAAAGCTATACGCTTGCAAGCTAAAGAATATGCAGATAAACAACTTGAAATTGCGTTAAAAAAAGGATACTTGAAAAAATCCGACAAAGAAGAGGCTAGAAAGTTGATTCATCAAGTTTTTAAGGCTTTTTTACACACACCTACTGTAAATTTGAAGCATTTACAAGGTAAAATGCAAAGCGATACAGTGATTAATGCTATGCGTTATGTTTTTGATTTGCAAAATAATCTTGAAGGTTTAAATCAATATAAATGTGAATTTGATATGGAGAATAATGATGAGATTTACTAAATTTTATGCACCAAGCTTAAAAGAAGCGCCAAAAGATGCGAGTTTACCTAGTCATATTTTTTTAACGCGTGCAGGTTTTGTAGAACAAATTGGTAGTGGACTTTATAATTTCTTGCCTTTGGGAAAAAGAGTTTTAGACAAGATTAAAAATATAGTTAAAGAAGAAATGGATAAGGCTGGAGCACAAGAAGTAAATCTTAGTTTTATCACTCCTGCAAGTTTGTGGCAAGAAAGTGGGCGTTATAATGTTTTTGGAAAAGAACTTCTGCGTTTTAAAGACAGAAAAGAAAATGAATTTGTTTTAGGTCCAACACATGAAGAAGCTATGCTTTCTTTGGTAAAAAACAAAATCACAAGCTATAAACAACTTCCTTTGCATTTATATCAAATTGGACTTAAATTTCGTGATGAAGCAAGACCTAGATTTGGGCTTTTAAGATGTCGTGAATTTTTAATGAAAGATGGATACAGTTTTCATGCTAATGAAGAAGATTTAGGGCGTGAGTTTGAGCTTATGTATAAAACTTATTCTCAAATTTTACAAAGAATGGGACTTGATTTTAGAGCAGTTGAAGCTGATAGTGGGGCTATTGGTGGAAGTGGTTCTAAGGAATTTATGGTTTTAGCAAAAAATGGGGAAGATGATATTTTAATTTGTGAAAATTGTGATTATGCAGCTAATGTTGAAGCTGCAAAAAGAGCTAAAAAAACTTGTCAAGATGAGCGTCCTGAAGCAAATTATGCAAGTAAATTTCACACTCCAAATATTAAAACTATAGATTCTTTAGCACAATTTTTTAAAATCAATGCTTTTTATACGATTAAAGCAGTGGTAAAAAAAGCTATTTACGAAAATGAAAGCAAATTAGTTGTGTTTTTTATAAGAGGAAGTGATGATTTGCAAGAAATCAAGGCTCAAAATGCTTGCAATGCCCTTGAACTAGTCGATGCAAGCGAAGAAGAATTAGAAAAAGCTGGTTTAGTAGCTGGTTTTATAGGTTTTGTGGGGTTAAAAGATATAGATTTTTATATAGATTTTGAGCTTGAAAACGAAAAACAAATGATTATGGGTGCGAATGAAAAAGATTATCATTTAATCGGCATTGATGTTGTAAATTTAAACAAAGATCGTTTTAAAGATTTGATTGAAGTTAAAGAAGGGGATTGCTGTGCTAAATGTGGAGCAAAATTAAAACAAAGCAAAGGTATAGAAGTAGGGCATATTTTTAAACTAGGACAAAAATATTCCAAAGCGATGAATGCAAATTTCTTAGATGAAAATGGCAAAAGTCAGCCTTTTTACATGGGATGTTATGGCATAGGTGTTTCACGCTTGTTGGCTGTAGCTATTGAAGCAAGTCATGATGAAAAAGGATGTATTTGGAATAAAACTTTAGCTCCTTTTGTGCTTGAAATTATTGTTTCAAATCTCAAAGATGAAAAGGCTTTAGAATTTGCTAATAAGCTTTATGAGGATTTAACCAATCTTGGATTAGAAGTATTGCTTGATGATAGAAATGAGCGTTTTGGGGTCAAAATGAATGATTTTGAACTTATGGGTTTTCCTTATGCGTTAGTTATTGGTAAAGGATTAGAAAATAATGAAATAGAGTTTATCCAAAGAGAAGGTTTAGTAAAGGAACTTATAAAAACTGATGAACTTATGGAAATTCTTAAAAAGAAAGTGTTATGAATTATAAATTAAGTTTAAGCCCTTTATTTGTACTTGAAATTATTGCAAGTATATTTTTTATAGTGTTTTTTGGTTTTGGTAATTTTTTATTTTTCATACTTTTGAGTATGATTTTTGGTGCGGTTTTATTGGGAATTTTTTGGAAAAACATGCTTGAATTTCAAATGGGTGGCTTAAAGGATATGTTAACACAATTTTCTTTTGTTATCGCAGGGTTTTTACTTGTTGTTCCAGGGATTATTACAAGTGTTTTTGGAATTTTTGTATTTTTCTTTGGTATTGCTTTGAAAATAATGACTAAATCAAAATATCAATACACTAAGCAAGAGTATCAAAATTCTAATGAAGAAATCATTGATGTTGAAATTATAGAGGATAGAAAATGAAGCTTATTATCGCAACAAGAAAAAGTCAATTAGCTCTTTGGCAAAGTGAACATGTAGCCCAAATTTTAAAAAATACACATCAAATTGAAGTGCTTTTAGAAGGTTTTAAAACAAAAGGTGATGTTTTGCTGGATTCTCCTTTGGCAAAAATTGGCGGCAAAGGACTTTTTACAAAAGAACTTGAAGAAAGTATGTTAAGAAAAGAAGCGCATTTAGCGGTACATAGTTTAAAAGATGTGCCTAGTTTTTTTCCTCAAGGTTTAGTTTTGGCAGCGGTAAGTAAAAGAGAGCAAAGCAATGATGCTATGTTAAGTCAAAATTATAAAGATTTTCTTTCTTTGCCAAAAGGTGCAAAAATAGGCACTACTAGTCTGAGACGCAAGATGCAGATTTTATTATTAAGACCTGATTTAGAGATTATTTCTTTGCGTGGTAATGTTAATTCTCGTATAGAGAAATTAAAAAATAATGAATTTGATGCGATTATTTTGGCAATGGCGGGAATTAAACGCTTAAACTTAGATAAGCAAGTGAATTTTGTTTATGGATTTAGCAAGGATGAGCTTATTCCTGCGGCTTCTCAAGGAGCTTTAGGTATAGAAAGCATAAATGATGAAAAAATTTTAGAACTTTTAAAATGTTTAAATGATGAAAATGCTTTGATTGAAACAAGCATTGAAAGAGAATTTATTGCTACTTTAGAAGGGGGTTGTCAAGTTCCTATAGGTATTAACGCAGAGCTTTTAGGAGATGAAATTTGTGTGCGTGCAGTGCTTGGACTACCCGATGGAAGAGAAATTTTAAAAGATAAAAGAATGATTAAAAAAGATGATTTTAAAGGTTTTGGAGAGAGTTTGGCTAAGGAGTTTATTGCTAAAGGTGCTAAAGAACTTTTAAAAAAAGCTGAGAGCATGCTATGAAAGAATTTATTCAAATTTTAAAAGAAAATGATCTTTTAAGGGTAATTGAAGAGCCTGTAGATGTAGATCTTGAAATCGCTCATTTAGCCTATATAGAAGCTAAAAAAGGAGAAAAAGGTAAGGCTTTATTGTTTAAAAATCCTATAGATAAAAAATTAAATAAACAATATAAATTTCCTGTTTTGATGAATACTTTTTGCAATGAAAAGGCTTTAAATTTAGCTTTTGGGCGTGATTATGAAGAGGTGGCTGAAGAAATTTCAAAACTCACCAAGCTTCATATTCCTACGAGTTTTAAAGCAAAAATGGATTTTTTTATGAATTTGTTAAGTTTTAAAAATGTTCCTCCTAAAAGACTGAAAAAAAATAAAGCCTTGTATGATTATGAAATTTTAAACTCTCTTGAAGAACTTCCAGTGCTTAGAACTTGGGAAGATGATGCGGGTAAATTTATCACCATGGGGCAAGTTTATACGCAAAATTTAGATAAAACTCAAAATAATCTTGGAATGTATCGTTTGCAAATGAGTGATAAAAATGAACTTTTAATGCATTGGCAAATTCATAAAGATGGGGCAAATTTTTATCACGAATACAAAAATGCTGGTTTTAAAAAAATGCCTGTAAGTATAGCTATAGGTGGAGATCCACTTTATATTTGGTGTTCTCAAGCACCTTTACCTAAAGGAATTTTTGAACTTTTGCTTTATGGTTTTATTAAAAAAACTCCTGCAAAACTTACCCCTTGTGAAAATGGTATTTTTGTACCTTGTGATAGTGATGTGGTTATTGAAGGTTATGTGGATTTAGAAGAGTTTAAAATCGAAGGTCCTTTTGGAGATCATACAGGTTTTTATACTCCTGCTGAACTTTTTCCTGTGATGAAAGTAGAAAAAATTTATGCCAAAAAAGATGCGATATATCAAGCAACGGTTGTAGGAAAGCCTCCTTTAGAAGATAAGATCATGGGGCTTGGTACTGAAAGAATTTTTTTACCCTTGCTTCAAACTTCAGTACCTGATTTAATTGATTATAATATGCCTGAAAATGGAGTCTTTCATAATCTTATCTTAGCAAAAATTGATGCAAAATATCCCGCTCATGCGCAACAAATTATGCATGCATTTTGGGGAGTAGGGCAAATGAGTTTTGTTAAACATGCAATTTTTGTAGATAAAAATGCACCTTCTTTGAAAGATTATGATGCTTTAATTCCTTATATTTTAAATCGTTTTGATACAAAGAAAATGTTAATTTCAGAAGGAATTTGTGATCAATTAGATCATGCTTCGCCTAATTCTTGTTTTGGGGGTAAAGCAGGACTTGATGCTTGCAAGGAAACACAAGTAGAAGAGCTTGAAATTTTAGAAGATGAAAAATTGTTAGAACTTTTTAAAACTAAGGTAGAGCTTTTAAATTTAAAGCAATTTTATAAAGAAAGCAAAAGTCCTATAGTTTGCATTTTGCTTAATAAAAAAGAAAAAATTGAACAAAGTTTTAATAAATTTTTAGAATTTAAAAAACATTTTAGGATTTTAGTATTTTTGGATACTGAAAATAAGCTTGAAAACCCTTATATGCTTGTTTGGCGTGTGGTAAATAATATAGATGCTAAAAGAGATATTTTTATCAAAGAAGAAAGACTTGGAGTGGATGCAAGTGCTAAGGGTGAAGCTGAGGGCTATTTAAGAACTTGGCCTAAGCAAACAGATTGCACTAAAAGCGTGATAGAAGATTTAATCTTACGTAATATCTTAGAAAATAATCCAGATCTTTTTAATAAATTTGAAATTTTTTAAGATAGTTGAGATTTTTTTAAAATTTTGGCACAGTTTTTGCTTACTATTTTTTATATTGAAAAATAAATTTTTCTTTACTAAGTGTTCATAAATTTATAAATTTGTCGATATAAGCTTGTAACTAGCAATAAGAAATTTTAAAAAGGATTTTAAAATGGAAATATCGAAGGCAAATGGGCAAATGGATACAGCTTTGGCAAACATTAGCCAAAGAACAAGTGAGACACAGGCTAGTTTAAACATTCAAACCGATAGAAGTCAAAGCCAAGGAGGCGATGATGGACAACAGCAAGGTGTGAATGAAAAGTTAGCTGATATTACAAAAAAGTTAAATGAACAAATGGATTCTTTAGATACTAATGTTCGTTTTGGTTATAGTGATAAAATTAATTCTATGTATATTAGCGTGACTGAAAAAAGTACTGGAAGGGAAATTCGTCAAATTCCTAGCGAAGAAGCTATGAGATTAGCTGAGTATTTTAGAGATGTGATAGGAATGATATTTGATAAGGAGAGTTAAAAATGGCATTCGGTAGTTTATCTAGTTTAGGATTTGGTTCTGGGGTTTTAACTCAAGAAACCTTAGACAAGTTAAAAGAAGCAGAACAAAAAGCTCGTATTGATCCTTATACTAAAAAAATCGAAGAAAATACAACCAAACAAAAAGATTTAACCGAGCTTAAAACCAAGCTTTCTGCTTTTCAAGCAGCTGTATCGTCTTTAGGAGACTCTACGGCTTTTGCAAAAAGAAAGGTTATAGCAAGTATCACTGATAATCCTCCTGCAAGCCTTAGTGTGACTTCAGGTGTTGCTTTACAAAGCATGAATATCAATGTAACTCAACTTGCCCAAAAAGATGTTTATCAAAGCAAGGGTTTGGTAAATGATACAGGAATTATCAATGCAAGTTTAAAAGAACCTACAAATTTAACTTTTTTTTCTAATGGAAAAGAATATAGCGTTACTATAGATAAAAATACAACCTATAGTGATTTAGTTGATAAGATTAATACTGCTACGGGTGGAGAAATTGTAGCTAAGATGGTAAATACAGGAGAAAAAGACGCACCTTATCGCTTAACCTTAACGAGTAAGGAGACAGGTGAAGATAGTGCTATAAGCTTTTATCCGGGTGCAAAAGATTCTGATGGTAAATACAAAGTTGATGAAAATGCTAAAAGTGTTTTTGAAAGTCTTGGTTGGAAACTCGATGAAGATGCTTTAAAAGCTGAAGATTTTGATCCTGCTAAAAGTAAAAAAGGTGTTGGCATTATTGATAGCGAAGATAATCCTTTGCATATTCAAAAAGCTCAGGATGCTAAATTTACCATGGATGGTATCAAGATGACAAGATCGAGCAATACTATAACCGATCTTGGTGTAGGTATTACTTTGACTTTAAATAAAACAGGTGAAATTAATTTTGATGTTCAGCAAGATAGTGAGTCTGTTACCAAGGCTATGCAAGATATGGTTGATGCCTATAATGATTTAGTGTTAAATCTTAATGCCGCTACAGACTATAACAGCGAAACAGGAACCAAAGGTTCTTTACAAGGCGTAACCGAAGTAAACTCTATACGCTCAAGTATTATTTCTGCGCTTTTTAAAACTCAATCAGTTGATGGCACTGTAGAAGATACTAATGGAAATAAAGTAAGTGCTAAGGTAATGCTTTCTTTACAAGACTATGGTTTAAGTATGACTGAGTCAGGAACTCTAAATTTTGACTCTTCCGCTTTTGAAAGCAAGATGAAAGAAAATCCTGATTTAACTGAAAGCTTTTTTTCAGGCATTACTCAATACAAGGATATAAACTATACTGGTGATTTAATTAAAGAAGGTAGTCTTAGCAAATATGTGGGCGAAGATGATGATAAAGGTATAAGTTTTTCTTCAGGTAAGTTTCAAATTGTTACGAATTTTGAAACTTATGATTTATCTAAAAATGCTGATGGAACTGATTTTAAATTAACAGGAAAAACAGAGCAAGAAATGCTTCAAAATCTAGCTGATCATATCAATAGTAAAGGTATTGAAGGTTTAACAGTTAAAGTTGAAACTTATGAAAAAGATGGAGAAAAAGGATATAAGCTTAATTTTAAAACCGACGGAAGTTCTGATTTTGCCATAAAAGGAGATAGCGAATTTCTTAAACAATTTGGCTTAAGCCAAACGAGCATTGCTGCTGAGGCAGTTGAAGGTGTGGGTGTTTTTGCGCAACTTAAAACAACTTTACAAGGTATAACAGGCAAAGATGGCTCTTTAACAAAATACGATGAGAGTTTAACAAATGATACTAAGTCTTTAACCCAAACCAAAGAATCAACTCAAACTTTGATTGATACAAGGTATGATACAATGGCAAATCAATGGTTGCAATATGAGAGCATCTTAAATAAACTTAATCAGCAATTAACAACTGTGACTAATATGATCAATGCAGCAAATAATTCTAATAATTAAGGATAAAAAAGATGCAAAATAGTTTAGCTTATAATGCTTATTCTCAAAATCAAGCGGGGATAGAATCTCCGCAAAAACTTATCGAAATGCTCTATGAGGGAATTTTGCGTTTTTGTGCAAGGGCTAAAGTGGCGATAAGAAACGAGGATATAGAGCAAAGAGTATACTTTGTAAAAAGAACAACAGCTATTTTTATAGAGCTTATTAATACTTTAGATTATGAAAAAGGTGGAGATGTGGCGCATTATTTAAGTGGGCTTTATACAAGAGAAATTCAACTTTTATCTTTGGCAAATTTAGAAAATAACGAAGAAAGAATTAATGAAGTTATAAATGTAACCAAAGGTTTACTAGAAGCTTGGAGAGAAGTGCATAGTAATGAAACAGTGGATCAATGATTTTAAACTCGCGTTAATTCAAGAAGATATTAATAAGCTTGAAAATTTGCTTGATAAACTTGATATGAAAGCTTTTATTAAAAATTTAGCTAAAAGATCACCCTCAGAAGACTTTATAAAAGAAAATATAAATGATATATTTTATCAAGTTCAAGCTCTTTTGCAAGAAGCTGTTGCACTAATTGAACAAAAGAAAAAAGCAAAGGCTGTTGAAATTCAAAAATTTCAAAAAGCTTTGACCTATGTTAGATCTTAAAAAGCATAGCGATAAGCCGAGTTCTGTCTTGAATGCTCATTTATCTAGTTTTGTTTTTACAAACAAAATCAAGCGAAGGGTTAAAACAAAGACGCTAACCATCCCTTCTTGCTGCACATTGGGTTTACATAGCCGAAATTGTTGCCAAAATCGCTGGTAGGCTTTTACCCCACCGTTTCACCTTTTCCACTTGTGTGGTAGTTTCCTTTCTGTTGCACTATCCCTTAGGTTGCCCTAGCCATCTGTTAGATGGAATGCTTGTCTTTAGCAGCTCGGACTTTCCTCTTCTAAAAAGAAGCGAGCATTTACTATGCTTTAAATTTAAATTTTAGCGTAATTTTACTTATTTTTTTATCAAATAAAATAATTTTATTGTGATATCAATCAAAATTTGATAGAATTATTTTTTATTTTTTAACAAAGGAAATTTATGGCATCTTATTCAATGGGTGATTTAAAAAAGGGACTTAAAATAGAAATCGATGGAATTCCTTTTAAAATAGTTGAGTATCAGCATGTAAAACCAGGTAAAGGTCCTGCTTTTGTGCGTATTAAAATCAAATCTTTTATTGATGGTAAAGTACTTGAAAAAACTTTCCATGCAGGCGATAAATGTGAAGCTCCAAATTTAGAAGATAAAACTATGCAGTATCTTTATGATGATGGTGAAAATTGCCAATTTATGGATACACAAACATATGAACAAGTAGCTATCAGTGATGATGATGTGGGTGAGGCAAAAAAATGGATGCTTGATGGTATGATGGTAGATGTACTTTTTCATAATGGCAAGGCTATCGGCGTAGAAGTTCCACAAGTTGTTGAACTCAAAATCATCGAAACGGCTCCAAATTTCAAAGGCGATACTCAAGGATCAAATAAAAAACCAGCTACTTTAGAAACAGGCGCAGTAGTGCAAATTCCTTTTCATGTGCTAGAAGGTGAAGTTATACGCGTTGATACTGTGCGTGGTGAGTATATAGAAAGAGCGAACAAGTAATACAAAAAAAGCTTTTGGACTATTCCAAGGCTTTTTTAAATTTATACAATTTTTTATTTTATTCTTCAAGGCATTCTTTAAATTTTTAAACTTGACTTTTCTGTAGTGTTTTAATTCTATATTATAAAGATGAGCTTATGAGAATATTTTTTCTATTTTCAAATATTTTTAGATGGGATTATGGTGTTGTTTTTTTTGCCTAAAAAGGGTTTTTGCTTGTTATAATTCAAGATATTCTGTAAAATATTTTATAAGATGAGTAAATTTGTTACTAAATAGATATTTTTTAAATTTTAGATTTTGTTTTTATGCTTTGAAAAATATATTTTTTGATATCATAAGCCCTATAATATTTTAAAGGATGATAATGGTTTTTTTAATCATCTCTAGTATTATAGTAGCCATCATTTTAGGCTATATTACTAGACATAATGTTGGAATTTTTGCTATGATTTTTGCTTATATTATAGGAGCCTTTTTTATGGATTTAGCTCCTAAAAAAATCATAGCTTTTTGGCCTATTTCTATATTTTTTGTTATTTTTGCTGTTTCATTGTTTTATAATTTTGCAACCGTAAATGGAACTCTTGAAAAATTAGCTGGACATTTGATGTATCGTTTTGCTAATCATCCTTATTTACTTCCTTTTGTTATTTTTGTGGTTAGTGCTATTATAGCTGCTTTAGGAGCGGGTTTTTATACGGTTTTGGCTTTTATGGCACCCCTTACTTTTTTACTTTGCGATAAAATCGGTTTAAGTAAAATTGCCGGAGCTATGGCCATAAACTATGGTGCTTTAGGAGGAGCAAATTTTATGACTTCTCAAAGTGGGATTATTTTTCGAGGATTGATGCAAAATTCAGGTATTGAAGCAAATGAAGCTTTTATAAATTCTAGTATTATTTTTGCTTTTACTATAATTTTGCCTATTGTGGTATTATCTTTTTTTGTGTTTAATGCTTTTAAAAATAAGATGCAAACCAGTGTTATTTCAAAATCTGATCCATTTGATTATAAACAAAAAACTACTTTAATTCTCATGTTTATGATGATTATTGTTGTTTTAATCTTTCCTGTGCTAAATATTATTTTTCCACATAATGAGACAATTAGTTATTTTAATAAAAAAATAGATATAGCTATGATAGCCATGATTTTTGTTGCCATTGCTTTATTTTTAAAATTAGCCGATGAGAAACAAGTTGTTGCTTTAATTCCTTGGGGAACCTTGATAATGATTTGTGGAGTAGGGATGTTAATTAGCATAGCAGTTGAAGCAGGGGCTATAAAATTATTTTCAGATCTTGTAGAAAATGAGGTCAATGTGATTTTTATTCCGTTAATAATGTGTGCTATTGCAGCTTTTATGTCGCTTTTTTCAAGTACTTTGGGTGTGGTTACTCCAGCGCTTTTTCCTATAGTTCCAAGCATTGCTGCAAGCAGTGGATTAAGCGAGGCATTGCTTTTTTCTTGTATTGTTGTAGGGGCTCAAGCTTCCGCTATTTCTCCTTTTTCTTCTGGAGGAAGTTTAATTTTAGGATCTTGTCCTGATAAATATAAGGAAAAATTATTTAAAGATTTACTTATTAAAGCTGTGCCAATAGGATTTATGGCGGCGATTTTAGCTACTGTTATAATGAGTTTTATTTTATAAGGATAGTTTAATGAAGATTGATACTCATGCACATATATTTTTGAAAAAGTTAAATACAGTTGCAAATGCAAGATATAAGCCTGATTATGACGCTAGTTTTAAAGATTATAAAGCAAATTTAGATCATTATGGTTTTGATAAAGGGGTTTTAGTTCAGCCAAGTTTTTTAGGTGTTGATAATGAATTTTTGCTTCAGAGTATCGAAAAAGATGAAAATATAAAAGCTATAGTTGTGGTTGATGAAGGTATTAAATTTGATGAGCTTCAAAAACTAAAAGAAAGAAAAGCTTGTGGAGTTAGATTAAATTTAATTGGCAAAGAATTGCCAAATTTTAAAAGTACGGTTTGGATTCAATTTTTTGAAAATTTAAGTAAGCTTAAAATGCAAATAGAAATTCAAAGAGATTTGGATAATAATCTTATTGATATTGTTAAAAATTTAATTCCTTATGGTTGTAATATTGTTATTGATCATTTAGCAAGAGCTAATGCAAACTTAACAAATTTAGAGGATTTAATTTACCTAAAAAATTCTAGAATATTTTTTAAAATTAGCGGTTTTTATAGAGCAAAAATAGACTATGCTAATAATGAACAAGCTATAAAATTTGCAAAGAAAATATATGAAATTTTAAAAGAACATTTTCCACTTAGCAATTTTGTTTTTGGAAGTGATTGGCCGCATACAAATTTTGAAGCAAATATTAATTTTTCATCGGCTCTAGCAGCTTTTAATGAAGTTGTCGTATCTAAAAAAGAACAAGAGCAAATTTTAGGGGATAATGCTTGTGTTTTATTTGACTTTTAAGCTTTTCGTTTTATCCTAAAGATGTATTTTGCAATGCGTTCAAAATGTACTCTTAGATAAGGTTTATAAATTACAAAACCACCCAAAAGTCCTAAAATGCTTCCTATTACGACATCAACTAAACGAGCGAGTATTAATGTATTTGCATTTTCACTCATAAAATTAGCTGCTTCCGAAAGATAAGTGGCATAAGGAGTAAAGAAAATCATAGCTAAAGCATAGTTTCGATTGACTAAAAATTGTCCTATAAAAAACAAAGACATCATAAGTAAAACAAGCTCTATATTGTGAAATTGTTTAGATAAAAGCCACCATGCAAAACATACTCCTAAGGCCGTTCCTATGATACGTTGAATTTGTTTAATCCATATAGAGTTTAAAGTTACACCTTGCATAATAGCTGTGCAAGAAATGGCTATCCAATAACTTCTTTCAAGTTCTAAAAAAGTTCCTATAAATATAGAAAAAGCTACAAAAGAACCCATAATCAAAGAATCCACAAAAACTGCATCAAAACCTATGTATTCTCTAGGTGGAATTTCGCTAGGTAAAGCATTTTTAAATCCATAAATCACAACGATAGAGTATAAAAAAGCCATTAAATTAGCTACCATTGCTCCAAGAAAAACAAGACCCACTAAAAAGATAAAATCCTTAGCTTCAAAAGGAGAATAAGCTCCTAAAACACAAGAAAATACAAAGAAGAAATATCCAGGTGCACCAATGTTATAATATCTAATTAAAATAGAACTTCCCATGGCCACAAGTCCTATAGGGATGAAGGCAAAAATTGCAGGTAAAAAATGGGTTAAAATTCCTAAGAAAAAACTAGAAACTATGCCAAAAGAACAGCACATCACAACAGCCATTCTATGATATAAAGGAGTGTTTGGAACATATAAAAAAGATAAAGCTCCTATCATGGCAATGAGTCCATAGTTTAATTTTCCAAAAAATACACTAAACCCTAAAACTATACCCACACCCAAAGCCGCA
Organism: Campylobacter sp. BCW_6871; assembly: GCF_001762325.1. Classification (NCBI taxonomy): domain Bacteria; kingdom Pseudomonadati; phylum Campylobacterota; class Epsilonproteobacteria; order Campylobacterales; family Campylobacteraceae; genus Campylobacter; species Campylobacter sp. BCW_6871. The sequence goes on from NZ_MJWQ01000066.1 coordinate 143,409, forward strand.
AAAAAAGGCATTTGCCAAACTTGTTCACTTGAATTTAGTTTAGCAATTTCTTTAAAGTGTTGCTTTAGCATTTCTATTTTATTCACTCTCGAATTTGTCCTTCCCCATTGATTATATATTTATAAGTGCAAATATCTTCAACCCCCATAGGACCTCTTGCATGCAATTTGCTAGTTGAAATTCCAACTTCCCCACCAAAGCCAAATTCTCCTCCATCGCTAAAACGCGTTGAAGCATTAGCATAAATACAAGATGAGTTTATAAGGCGTTGAAATTTAGCGATATTTGAAGCATCATTTGAGATAATGGTTTCAGAATGCAAGGAGCTGTGTTTGTTGATATGATCTATAGCTTCATCGCAATCTTTTACTAATTTTACACTTAAAGAAAAATCAAGCCATTCTGTATCAAAGGTATTTTCACTTGCTTTAAAAACTTCTAAATTTGAGTTGTTAAAATAAGCCAAAGCATTTTCATGGGCGTGAATTTTTACCTTAAATTTTTTAAATTCAGGGATTAAAAGACTTATAAAATTTTTAGCAATTTTTTCATGGATTAAAAGCGTTTCTAAAGCGTTGCAAACACTTACTCTTTGACACTTTGCATTAAGGATTATTTTTAAAGCTGTATCTAAGTTAGCACTTTGATCTACAAAAGCATGACACAATCCCTTATCTTGCTTAATGAGAGGAATTTTAGTATTGTTTGCAATTTCTTGTATCATATTTGAACTACCGCGAGGTATGATCACATCGATTAAATCATCAAAAGTTAGAATTTGCTTGATTTCGTCTCTTTGAGTAAACATAGCAAAACAATCTTGCAAACCAAATTCCTTAAGTGTTTTGCTAACAAGAGTAAATATAGCTTCATTTGTAAATTTTGCTTCACTTCCACCTTTAAATACACAAGCATTAGAACTTTTTATCATTAAAGCTGCGATTTCAGCGCTAAGACTAGGCCTTGCTTCGTAAATAACACAAATGAGTCCTAAAGGAATGCTCATCTTTTGTATACTCAAACCCGCATAATTTTTCCAAGCTTTAGAAATTTTGCCTATAGGATCTTCGATATAAGCGATTTTTTCTAGACCTTCACAAAGAGCTAAAATGCGTTTTTCATCTAACAAAAGCCTATCTTTTATTGTTCCACTTTTTGTGAAATTTGCTATATCTTTTTTATTTGCTTCTAGGATAATTTTGAAATTTTCTCTTAAAATTTGAGCTAATTTTAAAATAATTTTTTCTTTATCTTTAGGTGTTAAGTTAAGTAGTTTTTGAGAATTTTTCTTAATATTTTCAAGCAAATTTCGCATTTTTAATCCTTTATTTACAAAAAACTTGATAAATTATACAAAAAAAATCAGAATTGAAAGGTAAATATAAATGAAAAAAATAGATTTAATTATAGTAGGTGCAGGTCCAACAGGCATAGGCTGTGCGGTTGAAGCTAAGCTTAAAAACAAAGAAGTTTTGATACTGGAAAAATCAAATAACATTTGCCAAACTTTAATGCAATTTTATAAAGATGGCAAAAGAGTAGATAAAGCTTATAAGGGATGCGAAGGAACTAATCATGGACATGTTCCTTTTGAAGATGGTACCAAAGAAAGTACTATAGAAACTTTTCAAAACGTATTAAAAGAACACAATATAGAAGTTGAATTTGGCTCTGAAGTTGAGAGCGTTAAAAATGAAAATGGAGTTTTTTTAGTAAGCACAGCTAAAGGCGTTTATGAGTGTAAAAACATCATCGTTGCTATAGGTAGAATGGGTAAGCCTAATAAGCCTGATTACAAACTTCCTACGACTTTAACAAAAATCATTAATTTTAATGCCAATTCAGTTTTGGGAAATGAAAAAATTCTTGTTGTAGGTGGTGGAAATTCAGCAGCAGAATACGCTGTGGATTTGGCTAATTCAAATCAAGTTAGCCTTTGTTATCGTAAAAAAGAATTTACAAGATTAAATGATATAAATCTTAAAGATATTCACGAAGCTGGAAATTCGGGTAAAGTAGAGTTAAAACTAGGAATTGACATTAATGAGATAGAAGATGATAGTGGCAAGGCTAAGGTAAATTTTACCGATGGTACAAGCGATATTTATGATAGAATCATTTATGCTATTGGTGGTTCTACTCCACTTGATTTTTTACAAAAATGCGGGATTAATGTTGATGATAAAGGCGTGCCTTTAATGGATGAAAATAAACAAAGCAATGTTAAAGGTATCTTTGTAGCAGGAGATATTGCTACTAAAAATGGAGCAAGTATAGTTACAGGGTTAAATGACGCTGTAAAAATTCTTTCCGTGCTTTAAAATTTAGCCTTCGGGCTAAATTTGACTTATTAATAAGTAAATTTTATAATTCTTATTATTTTAATTTAAATCTATGAAAATGCAAAATAAAACTAATACAAAAACAACAATAAGAACTTATCGTTTAAATTTCTATATTTTAGGACTTCAAGCACTCTACTAGCGTCTTTAAAAATATTTTATTTTAATATTTTTAAAGGATTTATATGTCAAATATTTTTAGCACTTTAAGCCCTTTTAGGCTTTTTATAAAATGTGCCGTGCCAAATGTCATAAGCATGGCCTTTATTTCTTTTTATTATATAGTTGATGGAATTTTTGTTGGAAAATATCTAGGAAGTGATGCTTTAGCAGCACTAGCCTTGATTATTCCCTTTATTATGATGTCTTTTGCTTTGGCTGATATGATAGCTATAGGTTCAGCAGTGCAAATTTCTATGCATTTGGGTTTAGGCAAGAAGAATTTAGCTAGAAAGATATTTAGTTCTAGTATATTGATTATTTTTCTAATCTCTTGTTTTATTGGAATTTTGGAGTATTTTTTAGGACCTGTTTTGATTGATTGTCTAAATGTTAGCGATGAGATTAAAACCATGGCTAAAGAATGTATGTTTGTTTTTGCTTTATTTGCACCTTTTACCATGCTTTCTTTTGCCTTGGATAATTATTTAAGAATTTGTGGAAAAACAACCTATAGTATGATTATGAACATAATCATAGCTTTAAGTAATATTATATTTGATTATCTTTTTATAGTTGTATTTGGTTGGGGCTTGTTTTCGGTAGCCCTTGCAACTTGTTTAGGAATTGTTTTAAGTGGTATTTTTGGAATTATTCCTTTTTTATTTCAAAATTTAGAGCTTAAATTTTCAAGTTTATATATAAATTTGAGAATTTTTAAAAATATTCTTTATAATGGAAGTAGCGAGTTTTTTGGCAATGTTTCGGGTTCTTTATATAGTATTTTTGCAAATTTTGTTTTGTTAAAAATTTCTACCACTCAAGCCGTGGCAGCTTTTTCTATTATTTTATATATTGATAGTTTTATTATAATGCTCATTATTGCTATGGGAGATGCGATGCAACCTGCACTTAGTTATAATTATGCTAAAAAAGATTTTTTAAGGATTAAAGCTATTATAAAAGTGGTATTTTTTGCAGGGGGAATTTTATCTTTATTTTCTATAGTATTTATATTGATATTTGGAGAAAATTTGATAGCACTTTTTGCAAAAGAAAATGATCAAGAATTTAAAACTTTTGCTTATACAGCTTTGATGCTTTTTGCTTTTAATTATATTTTTGCATGGTTTAATGTCCTAAGTGGTTCTTTTTTGACAGCTTTTAATAAAGCAAGTTTTTCTTTGGTTTTAAGCTTAATGCAAAATTTATTCATACCTTTATTTTTTCTTTTGCTTTTATCTTATTTTATAGGTTTAAATGGAGTATGGTTAAGTCCATTTTTTGCTGAATTTTGTGTTTTGATTTTAGCTTGGATTTTTCTTAAAAGGATTTTTAAAGATCTATCTTTATAGTGGATAGATCTTTTTTAAATTTTATCAAAGGAGCTTTTTTTATAATTTTTTAGAATTTATATCCTATTCCAGTTAAAACAACTTGATAGGTTTCATCATAAAATCCTATATCGCTATTTCTTTTTTCTATACCATAATTTGCAAAACCATAAAGTCCGTTATAGCCCAAAAATTGATTTTTAACAACTTTTAGATTAAGCTTAACTATATTACCGTCTTGTTTTTTGTGAAAGATAGGATCTGTTCCTACTGCTTCATATTTGCTAAGACTTAAATTTGGGGTGAAGATATAGTCATTAGCAAAAGCTAAATTTGCTCCCATGCTTAAACCATATCTTGAGTAACTTTGAGCTTTTCCATCTGCATCATTATAATCATAGCTTAGTCCTAAATTTAACAAACTATAATTGTAATTTAATTCAAACTCGTGATAATACCCCTCTCTTTTTAAAGAGTTGTACTCAACTGCGTCTTTATCATATTTGTTTTTGCTAAATAAATATGAAGCTGTAAATTTTCCTAAATCACTTTCGTAAAGTTGAGAGATTTTAAAACCATATCTATCAACATCAGTTTCTTCTCTATTGCCTATTTGATAAGGATTTGCATAAGCTTTTTCTCTTAAAGAAGAAATTACAGAAAAAGAAGTACTAAAACGCTCTAAATAGGCTTTTTCATAACCTAAAGCTATACCGCTGATATCTCTTCCATTGTAGTTTTTGATAAAAACTCTATCATTGTCTATAAGGTTGCCATAGTAAAGTTCTACACCGATAAAAGGAATAAAAGAAGAGTCCGAATTATCAGCATCATAACCACCCAAGTAATCGCTATCCGCTAAAGTTGAAATATTGCTTTTAATATCTCTTGCACCTACACCTATGCTTAAATTTCCACTAAAACCTTCTTGAAAATCTACAGCCATAGCTGACTGGGCTAAGATGGAAGCTAAAATACATGAAAATAAATGTTTTTTCAAGTGTTCTCCTAATAAAATAAATGTTGTGATTATAATTGTAACTAATATTACTTTAAATATTTATAAAAAATTAAAGTTTATAATTTTAAGTTTTTTTAGATAAAATTTTTAAAATTATTTATATTTATAAGGAAATTTAGTGCAACAAGAGTATTATGACTTGGATTTAGAGCGAGCTATTTTAAGCAGTTGCATCATGAGTGAAGAAGCTTACGCTAGTATAGCAGGCGATATTAGTCCGAAAGATTTTAGTCTTAAAGCTCATGAAGATATTTTTAAAGCAATTATAGCTTGTAGCAACAACAAAGAGCCTATTTCTATAAGTTTTTTAAAAAAACATAAAAAAATAGATGAAGAGATTTTAGCAGAAATTCTTGCCACTCCTTCTATGATAGATTTGCCTGCTTATGTAAATGAACTTCGCGAAAAGTCCATCAAAAGACAACTTTTGAGTTTTGCACATCTTTTACCAGCTCGTATTAATGAAAATCGTGCTGTAAGTGAAATCGCAGATGAAATTGGTAAAGAAATTTTTAGCATTACAAATCGTGTAAATTTTAGAGATATTAAAGATGTTAATATAATAATATCAGAACTTTTTGAAGAATTTAAAAAGCAAAAAACTTTAGAAAATAAAAATATCATAGGCCTTGATACAGGTTTTGAGGGTTTAAATAAAATGACAAAAGGTTTTAAAGGAGGTGAGCTTATAATAATCGCTGCGCGCCCAGGTATGGGAAAAACAACCCTTTGTTTAAATTTCATTGATAAAGTTTTAAGACAAAATAAAGGTGTGGCTTTGTTTTCTCTTGAAATGCCCGCAACTCAAATCATGCAAAGAATGCTTTCTTCAAAAACTTCTATCCCTTTACAAAGAATTTTAACCGCAGATTTAAACGATGATGAATGGGAGCGTTTAGGAGATGCTTGTAATGATTATAGTCAAAAGAAATTATATATTTACGATAGTGGTTATGCAACTATTGCTGATGTAAGGGCTATTTTAAGGCGTTTAAAATCTCAAGATGAAAGTGTAGGACTTTGTGTGATTGACTATATAGGGCTTATGATGAGTAATTCAAATTTTAATGATAGGCATTTGCAAGTGAGTGAAATTTCAAGAGGACTTAAGCTTTTGGCTAGGGAGCTTGATATGCCGATTATCGCACTTTCACAACTTAATCGTGGTTTAGAGCAAAGAGCAAATAAGCGTCCTTTGATGAGTGATTTGCGAGAAAGTGGAGCTATAGAGCAAGATGCGGATGCTATTTTATTTGTATATCGCGATGAGGTTTATAGGGAGCAAGAAGAAAAAGAAAGAGAGAATAAAGCTAAAGCTGAAGGTAAAGCTTATCAAAGGCTTTTTATACCAAATCCTATGCAAGAAAATGCTGAAATTATTGTTGGAAAAAATAGAAATGGACCGGTCGGAACTATAGAGGTTATATTTTTAAAAGAAAAATCTTGTTTTGTAGATAAACCTATAGGCTATGAAGCTACTGAATTTACAGGCTAGCTTTAATTGATATAAATTAATTATAAACACCACAAAAATATTTACAACATTTCATACAAATTTACTCTCATTAAATCAATTTTTTATATAAAATAAAATTTAAATTTAAACTATATAGTTTTATAATAATTAGTATTTAATTATACTTTAAGTTTAAATATTTTATTATTCCGCTATTTTATTTTTATATTTTATATTATTATTAAAAAATAAATAATATGAAATTAATTTCAAAATAAATCATTTTAAATAAGGAAGGAGAAAAATATTTGAGTAAAAATATTATTTCAAGTAAGGTGTCTACGGGGGGGGGGGGATTAAAGAACCCTGTTTAAATTCTAAAAAGATAGTTTTATCTTTAGCTACTATTTCTTTCTTAGCGAGTTGTGCTAATGCTACACTTACTCCTGAAATAAAAACTTATGATGAAGCAAATAAAAATCTTAAGGCTAGTTCAGCAAGTGTTTATAGTCCTCAAGCAAGAATTGATACGACCGTAAGCAATTCACAAACTAACACAATAGAAGTTAATGGAAATGGTTCTCATTCTATAACAATTGAAAAAAATGGAACTTTAGGCAATGAGAATAACAACGATAAAATTATCTATGTCCATGCTAGCAACAGCGATACTCTTACTCTTACTAATCTTACCAATAATGGAACCATCAATGGTAAAGTAGCCATACAAA